>NZ_JASSPE010000021.1:0-60477 GCF_030234105.1 Paracoccus sp. SSJ
GATCGCCTCAAGCGCGACCTTGGCCTTGAACTCGGCCGTAAACCGTCTGCGTGTCTTCATGCTGGATCGTCCTTTTCATCGGTCGATCCACCTTATGCCCCTGTCTCAGAAACCGGCACCACCTCAGGCTGCACCGGCACCGGAGCTATCAGCTCTCGCCCCACATGTCGTCCATGAAGGCCTTGTCTGCTTGGACGATGTCCGGAGGACTCGATTGAAAACCCATCCGTGCGGCCTGCTCCTGGATCTTGTGCACACGTTCCGAAAGCCCCGCCTTGGTGGGCAAAGAGTCGCTATCGGTTGCTTGGGCGCGGTCGCTTTCCATGGGGGCAGCGTACCATGCTCTGCGACATTCAGGAACACCGTCGCAGAAGGGTGGTGTATCCTTGACGCAAGGCCAACGATCACTTGATATCACCGTTCCTCTCTGCCGGTCAGCGCCAGATATTCTGAAACCGCACTGCCGCCGTGCGGGTATAGCGGGCGGTATGCCGGGGATCGCGATGGCCGAGATAGTCCTGGATCAGCCGCAGGTCGCGCCCGGCATGGGCCAGGGCGTGCCCGCAGGAATGGCGCAGCATATGCGGATGCACCGCGCCGAGCCCGGCCCGTGCCGCGATGCGGGTCAGTAGATAATTCACCGCTTGTCGCGTCAGCGGCTGGCCGCGCTCGGACAGGAACAGCCAGGGGAGCGCGTCGTGGCGCCCGGCCAGATGCCGACGCAATGCCCGAAGCTCATCCCCTGCCAGCGGCTGGCTGGTCGAGAGGCCACGCTTCAGCCGCTGCACCCAGAGCTGGCCCGAGGTCAGATCGAGATCCGTTCGCCGCAGGGCGATCAACTCGCTGACCCGCAGCCCGTGCCGGTAGATCAGCAGCAGCATGAGATGGTCGCGCGCGGCGTGCCGACCGGACCTGGCAGCCGCCAGCAGGCGCTTGACCTCGTCTGGGGTCAGGTAGTCTCGGCGACGCAGATGCGCATCCACCGGCTCCGAGTCGTCACTCTTGACAAAATGCCTGTCGGGGCGCTGTCGGGACATATGGCTTTCTCCTGCGATTGCCGGTGCTGGCCCGACCCACTCTTTACAAAACGCTCATACTGTAAAGAGTATGCGCCATCATGGCTGCTGTCGTGCTTCCTCCAGGGCGGTGCGATCCTTTAGCGCTTGCAGGGTGAGGGCCTTGATTTCGCGCACGCGCAAGCCGCGATCCAGCGCAAGACGGTCCACCAACCAGGCGATTTCGGGATCCTTCGAACCGTACAGAGCCCAGTCATTCAGCTCGTGACTGTCAGGCTGGTGTCGTTCGATCTTCATCATCATCGCTCCGGTATGACCGGTTCGACCCTGGCGTGAATGACTGGCTTGCCCCCCTGTATCCGCAGGAACATGATAGCGCCGACCTGTCTTGTGGTCGTATCGGGGACATTGACCGACCAGAGTCGGTTGAGCATCCGCCCGCCAACTTCTACTGTCCGCCCAAAGCTATAATCCGTGGGACAAGTGATGCTGACAGGACCGATCCGCAACCAAATCGACCAGATATGGAACGCCTTCTGGTCGGGCGGTGTCTCGAACCCGCTTTCGGTCATCGAGCAGCTGACATTTCTCATGTTCATCAAGCGGCTCGACGACTTGCACACGGTCGAGGAAAGCAAGGCCGAGATGCTGGGCACGCCGATGGAGCGCCGCATCTTCCCCGAAGGGCGTGATCCCAAGGGTGAACCCTATGACAACCTCCGCTGGTCGCGCTTCAGGAATTTCGAGGCGCGCGAGATGATGCGCATCGTGGACGAACACGTCTTCCCCTTCCTGCGCGCCCTGGGCGAGGCGGGTTCCTCTTACGGCACCCATATGAAGGACGCGCGGCTGGGGTTCTCGAACCCCAACCTGCTGGCCAAGGTCGTACAGATGCTGGACGACATCCCCATGGACGACCGCGATACCAAGGGCGACGTCTATGAATACATGCTGGGCAAGATCGCCAGCGCCGGGCAGAATGGCCAGTTCCGCACGCCGCGCCATATCATCCAGTTGATGGTCCACCTGATGGCGCCGCAGCCCACCGACACGATCTGCGACCCGGCGGCCGGCACCTGCGGCTTTCTGGTCGCGGCCGGCGAATATCTGCGCGACCACCATCCGCAGATGCTGCGCAACACGGACGCGCGCGCGCATTTCCACAACCGCATGTTCCACGGCTTTGATTTTGATGCCACCATGCTGCGCATCGGCGCGATGAACATGGTGCTGCACGGGGTCGAAAACGCCGATGTCAGCTATCGCGATTCACTGGCCGAGGAACATGGCGAGGATGCGGGCGCCTATTCGCTGATCCTGGCCAACCCGCCCTTTGCCGGGTCGCTGGACTACGACACCACGGCCAAGGACCTGCTGAAGAGCGTCAAGACGAAAAAGACCGAATTGCTGTTTCTGGCCCTGTTCCTGCGCCTGCTGCGGACCGGCGGGCGGGCGGCGGTGATCGTGCCGGACGGGGTACTGTTCGGCTCATCGACCGCGCATAAGGACATCCGCCGGATGCTGGTGCAGGACCATAAATTGCAGGCGATCATCAAACTGCCCTCGGGCGTGTTCCGCCCCTATGCGGGCGTGTCCTGCGCGATTGTCCTGTTCACGAAAACCGGCGTCGGCGGCACGGAGGACGTCTGGTTCTATGACATGGCGGCGGACGGGTTTTCGCTGGACGACAAGCGCACGCCGCTGCTGGAGGACGCCAAACTGGGCCTTGCCCCCGGTCAGGTGATGGGCCCCGAGGATCACGCGAAAAACAACCTGCCCGATATTCTGGCGCGCTGGCAAAACCTGGGGCCTGAGGGTGACCGCCCCCGCACCGCGCAAAGCTTCATGGTGTCTCTGGCGGATATTCAGGCGACGGGGACATGGGATCTGTCGCTGAACCGCTACAAGGAAATCGCGCATGAGGAGGTGCATCACGCCGCGCCGTCCGAGATCATCGCCGAATTGCGCGAGATCGAATCCGAGATCGCCGCAGGGCTGGACCGGCTGGAGGGGATGCTGGGATGAAGCCCGTGCAGCTTGGGGACGTTGCTACATTTATTCGCGGGATAACATTCAAACCCGATGATATTGTTGAACTTGGAACTGACGGCAGCGTTGCCTGCCTTCGAACAAAAAATGTTCAGGCCGATCTTGACCTATCCGACGTTTGGGCGGTGTCACGGAACTTCGTGAAATCTGATGAGAAGCTCACCAAACCGGGAGACATCATCCTTTCTACAGCAAATAGTTGGAACCTTGTAGGAAAGGCGTCGTGGATTCCAGAACTTCCGTGGCCGACCACCGCCGGGGGTTTTGTTTCCTTATTGCGGGCAAACCCGGAAAAGGTGTCACCTAGATACCTCTATCACTGGCTCACTACAGATGAGGTTCAGGCCAATCTTCGGAAGTGTGCGCGGCAAACAACCAACATATCCAACTTAAACATTCAACAGGCGGCCGCATTAAGAATCCCGCTTCCACCCCTTCCCGAGCAGAAGCGGATTGCGGGGATACTGGATCAGGCGGACGCGCTCCGCCGCCTCCGCGCCCGCGCCCTTGAAAAGCTGAACACCCTCGGACAGGCGATTTTTCAGGAGATGTTTGGGGCATTCCATGATGACTATGGTCCTTGGCCGCTTCAACGCCTCGAAGCGCTGATTGCAGACGCACAAATCGGCGCTGTCCGGGGTGCAAAGGAAATGGATGATGGAAAACCCGTCGAATATCTCAGAATGGATGCGATTGGGATAGATGGCAGCCTGAGCCTCGAAAATCTCAGGCGTGTAGATGCCAGCCAAAGCGATCTATGCAAATATGCCCTTCGGTCAGGCGATTTTCTTTTCAATACCAGAAATTCCCGCGAACTAGTCGGAAAGACGGCGGTAGTTCGTGCGCCTTTTCCTGGAATATTTAACAACAATATTCTCCGTCTTCGATTTTACGGGGACATGACTGCCGATTTCCTCGACATGTTCTTGCGAACTCGGAAGGGTCAGACTGTTCTCGGGGCAATCAAGTCTGGCACGACCAGTGTCTTTGCGATCTACCAAAAATCCTTGATGGCGCTGAATGTTCCGGTGCCGCCGAAAGACCTTCAACAAGCTTATTCGGATAGAATGCATGAGCTTTCGCTTGCGCGAGAGCGGCATGTCAGGGCAGTTGAGCAAGCCTCCTCTCTCTTCGCCTCCCTCCAGCACCGCACCTTTCGGGGCGAACTCTGATCTCCCCGCCGCTCTTGCCTCGACCGGGCAACGCAGCCCCTTCGGCCCGCATGAATAGACCTTGCCGCCGCGCATCCGACCGGCAAAGATGGGCGAAAATCCGCCTGACCGTTTCCGCCCGATCCTGACCCGCAGGGGCCTGACTTGAGCCAGTTCGCTTTCCTCGAAGCCGAATTTCCGGCGCTGTTCGAAAACGCCCGCAAGGCGGAAAGGGCGGCGCTGTCGGATCCGCGCGGGGCCTGTTTCTGGGCGCGGCTGACGCTGGAAACCGCGGTCAAATGGCTTTACGCCCGCGATCCTTCGCTGCGGCGGACCTATAACGAAACCCTCGCCGCGATGCTGGCGGAGCCCAGCCTTGCGGCGCTGACCGGCCCGCTGATCGTAACCAAGGCGCATTTCGTCCGCGAACTTGGCAATCGCGCCGCCCATGACAGCCGCAAGCCGATCAGCGAAGGCGCGGCCATCGGTGCCGTGCGCGAGCTGTTCCATATCTGCTATTGGATCGCGCGCACCTATGCCAAGGGCGAAAAGCCCGCTCCCGCGCTGCAATTCGATCCCGCGCGGCTGGAAAAGACCCTGACCATCACCGCCACCACGGTGCAGGAGATCAAGGCGCTGTCCGACCGCTATGCCGAAGCGCAGAAACGCATCGCCGAGGCCGAGGAAGCCCGCCGCCAGACCGAGGAAGGCCGCGCCGCGCTGGAAGAGGAACTGGCCCGCCTGCGTACCGAGGTTCTGGCCGCCCGCCGCGAGAATCAGAAGGTTCCCGACCCGCATGACTATGACGAGGCCGGAACCCGCGACCGCTATATCGACCTGCTGCTAGCCGAGGCAGGCTGGCCGCTGGATCAGCCCCGCGACCGCGAATATCCCGTACAGGGCATGCCGAACGCCAGCGGTCAGGGTTTCGTCGATTACGTTCTGTGGGGAGCGGACGGCAAGCCGCTGGCGGTGATCGAGGCCAAGCGCACCAAGAAGGACGCGATCATCGGCCAGCAGCAGGCCAAGCTTTATGCCGATTGCCTCGAAGCTGCCCATGGCCGCCGCCCGGTGATCTTTTGCACCAATGGTTACGATCATTGGATCTGGGACGACCTGCATTATCCGCCGCGTCCGGTCAGCGGGTTCCTGAAACGCGACGAGCTGGAATTGCTGATCCAGCGCCGTGCGACCGTCAAGCCCTTGGATCAGGTGCCGGTGGATCAGGCTATCGTCGAGCGCCCCTATCAGATCCGCGCCATCCGCCGCACCGGAGAGGCGTTCGAGAAGGATCGCACGCGCAAGGCGCTGCTGGTCATGGCCACCGGCTCGGGCAAGACGCGGACGGTAATCGCGCTGATCGACCAGTTGATGCGGGCGAATATGGTGCGGCGGGTGCTGTTTCTGGCCGACCGGATCGCGCTGGTGAAACAGGCGCATGGTGCATTCAAGGCGCATCTGCCCGCCACCCCGGTCGCCAATCTGCTGGAACGCCACGACCCGGTGCGCAACGACCAGAAGGCCGCGCGGGTGCTACTGTCCACCTATCCGACGATGATGGGGCTGATCGACGACATCCAGGACGGCCAGCGCCGTTTCGGCCCCGGCCATTTCGACCTGATCGTGATCGACGAGGCGCACCGCTCGGTCTATCGCAAATATCGCGCGATCTTTGACTATTTCGACGCCATGCTGGTCGGGCTGACCGCGACACCGCGCGACGAGATCGACCGCGACACCTATTCGCTGTTCCAGCTTGAGCGCGGCGTGCCGACAGATGCCTATGACCTTGAGGACGCGATCAATGACGGGTTTCTGGTCCCGCCCCGCGCGGTTTCGGTCCCGCTGAAGTTCCAGCGCCAAGGCATTTCCTACGACCAGCTCTCCGAGGAAGAAAAAGAGGAATGGGACGCGCTGGAATGGGATGACGAGGGGGGCGAGCCTCCCGACCGGGTCGAGGCCGGCGACATCAACAAATGGCTATTCAACATCGACACCGTGGACAAGGTGCTGCGGCAGTTGATGACCGAGGGCATCAAAGTTGCCGGCGGTGATCGCATCGGCAAGACGATCATCTTCGCCAAGTCCAGCAAGCATGCGCAATTCATCGTTGAAAGGTTCGACGCGAATTATCCTCACCTGGCCGGACATTTCGCGCGACAGATCGACTATTCGATCCCCTATGCGCAAAGCTTGATCGACGATTTCTCGGACCCCGAGAAGGGGCCGCATATCGCGGTCTCGGTCGACATGCTGGACACCGGCATCGATGTGCCCGAGGTGGTGAACCTAGTCTTCTTCAAGCCGGTGCGCTCCAAGACCAAGTTCTGGCAGATGGTCGGTCGCGGCACCCGCACCCGGCGTGACCTGTTCGGGCCGGGGCAGGACAAGGAGGAGTTCCTGATCTTCGACTATTGCCAGAACCTGGAGTTTTTTGGCGTGAATCCCGACCGGGCCGAACCCGGTATCGCCGCGCCCATCGGCGAACGGCTGTTCCGGGCGCGGCTGGATCTGCTGGGGGAATTGGTGGAAGCGGATCACGCTGAGTTGTCGGCGGCGATCAAGGACCGGCTGTTCGACGAGGTGGTGGGCATGAAACCCGACAATTTCGTGGTGCGTCCCCATCGCAAGGCGGTGGAGCGGTTCCAAAATCGGGCGAACTGGCAGGTGATCGACCTTGAGGCGCGGACGGCGCTGGCCGATGAACTGGCCGGGCTGCCCACGGCCTTTCGCGACGACAACCTGCCCGCCAAGCAGTTCGACCTGTTGATCCTCTCGACGCAACTGTTCCTGCTGCGGGGCGATCCGGCTTTTGCCCGCGCGCAGAGCCGCATCAGGGATTTCGCCTCGTCGCTCGAAGGGCTTGCCAATGTCCCGCTAGTCGCGCGCGAGATGGAGCTGATCCTTGAGGTCCAGACCGATGGCTATTGGCAGGACATCACGGCGGACATGCTGGAGATCCTGCGTCGCCGCCTGCGGATGCTGGCCGAGCTGATCGAGGCGAAAACCCGGAAAGTGGTCATCACCGATTTCGAGGACGAGATCGGCGTGGGCCAAGCCATGGATCTGCCCGAACTCGGGTCGGGTCTCGACCGTGCTCGTTTCAAGATGAAGGCACGGCGTTTCATTGACGACCACAAGGACCACATCACGCTGATCAAGCTGCGCCGTGGCGAGCAACTGACCACGCAGGACATCGCCGAACTGGAACGGATCCTGCTGGAAAACGGCGTCGCCGACCCCGAAACCATCGCCATACTTCATGCTAATGGTGGCATCGGGCAATTCCTGCGCTCACTCATCGGCGTTGACCGCGCCGCCGCCAAGCAGGCTTTCGGCGAGTTCCTGTCCTCGCGCAATCTGACCGCCAATCAGATCGAGTTCATTGACATGATCCTGGATAGCCTGACCGAGAACGGGCTGATCGACCCGAAGCTGTTCTACGAAAGCCCGTTCACCGATATTGACGCCATGGGGATTGTTGGCGTCTTCGGCAAAGACGACGCGCAGCAAGTCATCTCCATCGTCCGGAGGCTGAACGATGCGGCAAGTGCTGCGTGATGAACCGGCCCTAAGCGGCCATTCGCTTGCCAGCAATTTTTGGTGCGCTTTGCGCGCGCCATTCGATTATTTCCAATCAACCTTCAATTCGTCGTCGTAATTGAGCTGCATGACCATCATCACCTCATGGTCGGGGAAAAGGCGCCCCGCCTTGCTTCGGGAGGCGTCGTAACCGATTGTCCCGTCGTCCATCAGTATCTCGATCTCCGCGCGAGGCTTCTTCTCGATCAGTCCGAGAACGTATTGGAAGAAGAAATGCACGTCGTGGTAGCGGCTCAGGACGCCCGGAATGTCAAAAACGGATTCCTTCTTCCTGAATAATTCGAGTATTGGATCAGCGCCTTTTTCGAAGAGTGGGGTGAACTTATCGAAATAAACCGTCTCGATCTCGTCTTTTACAGGGTCGATATTTCCATGCAGGTGATGGTTGCGCCGATCCATCACTCGTTTAAACGCCTTGTATTCCTCTCGGCCAGGATCGACACCGCTGGTGAAGTGGTTGCACTTCAAATGTAGGTCGAAGACCCGAGTATCAATCTGCTGACGGATATATTGGTCATACTGCCGCGGATTCCGTTTAAATTCGTCCTTCCGCATTAGGAAGATCACGAGGTTGACGAACGCTTCGGCGAGAACAGGTGTCATCAAGTCGAGCGACAGTGACGCACTAAACACACGATCTGCACGCTTACCCAACTTTTCGACCTGGCGATAGTACCGCTTGATACCCGCTTCCGACGCGCGTTTTTGGGGCGTGAAGTCTGGTTCATCCGCCTCGTCGGTCAGCACATCGTAGAAGCCAGCGCACGCGTCTGCGATCATGGCGAACCTGTTAGACACAAGGGTCCACTTCTCCAGTGTTGCGGCGGCTTCGGCCATCTCTGAACCGCGCCGTGCAAAGTCGCCTTTCAGCGCGTTCGCGAATTGCACCCAGTCCTTCGGCTTCATGATCTTGCCTGCGACGTGAACATGGACGTCTCGATTGCCACCTTGAATCCAGAGCATGTTCGACCCGGCTTTGATCAAGTAGTCCCAATGGATCAGGTTGTCGCTGTCACCCTGCTTCTTCGCAAAGGTCTGGAAGCCATATGGCGGGCCAAATCGTGCGACGAGATACTTGTAGACGGCTAGCGGCGAAAGGTGCTTGCGGAAAACAAGGATGCTGCCAGTAGGCTTTCCTTTTGTCGCCGTCGGTCGATCCAAATAGCTCAACATTTCGTCTGGCGTGGGCTTCTCCCATTTCTCGGGCATGAAGATCATCTCGCGTTCCTCCTGCCCTTTGAGTTATCCAATCTGAACTGCGCAAAGCGATGGTGGAAACTGCAACCATGCTAGGTAAAGCTCGTCTATGGCACGAATACCGGTGCAGGAGCCGCGGGCGCCATGTCGGCAATGAATCGGCTCGCTTGTAGCACCGCCGTTCCATAGTTCACGTAGGCAGGTGCGATTCCGGCATTCATGGCGCTCGCCAGAGGCATTTCTTGAGAGTAGGTCAGAATCAGCGTTCCCGGTTTTCCGTTGGTGGGGTCGGCCTTCACCCGCGTGATGCCGACGAAAAAGAGCCTGCGCTGTTCTTCATCGTAGTGCTGCTGTTCTATTGGTGTGAGTGGCCCTTTGGGCGCTCTCGGCAGTAGCCCGTTTACACAACCCGCGATGATCGTGACTGGTGAACTTAGACCCTTGCTCTTATGCAGGCTCATGATGCGGACTTCTTGAATGTCAGTCGGGATTTCTGGCTGTGTGATCGCGGCAATCAATTCCCTGACCAGTGACGGCGCATCCATCGTTGGGTCAGCCGTGATCAATCCGACTGCGATCTCTCGCAGCTCGCGTGTTGCTGCTTGCCCCGCCGGAAATAGTGTGTCGACCACCGCAGCCAAATCAGGCAGTGCCGCTAGTGCATTCAGATCGGCCAGAAGCGCATTGAAGGCTGTCACGATTGGCTTGGTGTGAGGCAAGCCAAGGACACCCGCACTCAATTGGCTGAACACCTGCCACGGAGACAGCCCGTTTGCTTCGCAATGATCTCTGACACGCCGATAGCCTGCCGCGTGGAAATTATGGCCGTCCTTGCCGACGAGCCAGCGCAGGGCAACCCGGTCATCTTGGTTTGCGAACAGTTTGAGCAACGCGAAAGCACGCTGTGCGTCCTCATTTTCCAGCTCCGATTCGGTGTATTCTGATCGGGCGGGAACGCCACCTGCAAGCAATGCTTCGTAAATCGGCGTTCCAACGGCACGGCTTTGCGCAAGAACAAGAATGTCGCCAGCCGGTGTACCTGCGGCAATCATCTGCTGAATTCTGGTGACAACGCCCACAACCTCTCGGTCAAGGTTCGGGAATTGCAGAATGCTCACGTTGCCCGGACCTTTCGCGGGAATGGACACGAGGGGTCGTGGCACAGGACGATGGACGTTGTGCGCAATCAGTGCATTCGCCATGTCAACGATGCGGGTAGGGCACCGCTGGCAATTCACCAAGCTCAGATCGTCTGCACCGGCGTTCACAACCAACCAGTCGCGGATGCCGTCTGGATGGGCGTGCTTGAAGCTGTAGATCGACTGGTCATCATCGCCTACGATGCAGACGTCGGCTGCATTGGATAGCAGTTCGATGATTGCCTGCTCTGCCTTGTTTAGGTCTTGAAACTCGTCGACCAGAATATGATTGAACTCAGCGCGCTCAGGTGCGCCCGGATTGGCCGACAAGTAGCGGTAGACTTCCGGTATGACCTCCCCGATCAGCATAGCCTGATGGAAGCGCAGCCAAGCAAGCAGGTCATGTTGAAATGCAGCATCCTCTGGCGACGGGGCATAGCCAGGAACTTGGTTGTTCAGTCGTGCCCATGCTGCCTCATATGCCTGACGACGTGCCGCAATCTCTTTCTTCTTTCGGGTCGACGTCATCAGGTCGTATATCATCGCCTCCGTCTCGAAATCGTTGAGCGGGCGCGGGATGCGACCTGTTGCGGCGAGAACGTGGTTCCTCATCAATATACGCAAAGCGAGGCTGTGCAGGGTGTGGGCGTTCAGCGCGTTGCAGCCGGGAACCCCCATGCCGACCAACTCGCGATGCAGATCTTGGGCCGCGACCCTAGTGAACGTCACGGGGAGGATAAGATCAGGCGCGACACCAGATTCAAGCAACCGCGCGACACGGCGCTTCATCGCGTAGGACTTGCCAGTGCCGGGGCCAGCGACGACGCGAACCCGCGTATTTACCGTAGATGCAATGCTGTGTGCCGGTGTTCCCGGCGTCAATCCATCAAACCAAGCCATACTCGTCCCCCAAATGCCAACCTGCCCGCAGCTCACCCCAAGGTAGAGAGAAGGGGGAGCTTGTGCAACGGGCTAGCTTTGCGGCGTTGTTGGAGAAATTCAACTTGAAGCATGACAGCCCATGGGCGGCGTCCAGAGGTTGGTAGTGAACCATGGACGGCCGCATTGGCTGGGTCGTCTTAGGAAAATTCGCCCTGCACTGCATGTCCGAAGCCTCTGCGGATGTCCGACAGCTCTGTTGTCTGCACGAGATGGCGGGATACCGTTTAGGGAACTCTATCTTGAAGGCTTGCCGCCTTGGACCGCTCGCGACGGTGCGTGCCGCCCTACAATTGTCGGCTTCGTCAAATCCTCAGCTTGAACCTGCCGGACCGCAGACGACTCAGGAGCGGAATTTATAAAAATGTGCGGCGAATGACCGCTTCCCGCCCTTCAGGTCGATCCTGGGCCGTGACGCTGCATGGAGATCGAGCGTCTGCTTCGTTGAAATGCTGCACTCGCTACGCCGAACGGCCAGAAGGCTGCTCACCGCCCTTATCGTCGATCTTAATAGAAGACGCTGCACAGCAGACGAACACGCGGCAGTATGAGTGCTTGACCGCCCCGACACATCGTTAGGCACCGCCGTTAACGCCGATAGCAGCACTCAGTCGACCCATCTGCATACTCGTCGAGTGAGCAGTATTATTCCATTATAATTCAATTAGTTGGGGAAATGCCGGCCTCTTCAAGAGGCAATTTCCGTGATCAAAAAGGCAGAACTATCTGCCTCTTATCAGTGCCAACATGGTCGGAGCGAGAGGATTCGAACCTCCGACCCCCTGCTCCCGAAGCAGGTGCGCTACCAGGCTGCGCTACGCTCCGACCGTGAGGGGGCAGGTAGCCCCTGGGGCGGCGGAATGCAAGGGGGAATCTTGCAGTTCCGGCGCAGAAAACCGCGTCATCGCCGCTCGCGCAGCAGGCGCTGCAACAGGCTCCAGCGCGGGGCGGTCACCGCCTCGCCGCCAAAGCGCGCCCGCGTCGCCGGGCGCAGGCGCGAGGCGCCCAACCGCTCGCGCATCAGGATGTAGAGGCCCGAAGCCATGATCAGCCCCGCGCCCAGCACCGTCGGCCCGTCCGGGCGCTCGCCGAACAGGAACCAGCCATAGCCAACCGCCCAGAGCATCTGCGAATACTGCATCGGCGCGACATTGGCCGCCTCGCCCGCCTGATAGGCCAGGATCAGCAGGAAGCCCGCCGCAAGGCCCAGCACCGCGATCACGCCGGTCAGCGCCAGGTCGCCCAGCTCCATCGGGCGATAGGCGAAACCCAGCGAGGCGCCGGTCAGCAGGAAATTTCCGATCATCGGCCACAGCAGCAGGATCACCGTCCGCTCGGACCGGCCCAGGCGCCGCACGGCGATGGCCGAAAGCGCGGTCGCCGTCGCCCCCATCAGCGCCGCCAGATGCCCCAGCCCCAGGGGCGTCACGCCGGGGCGCAGCACGATCAGCACGCCGCCAAGCCCGGCGCAGACCGCCAGCCAGCGGTGCAGCCCGACCTTTTCACCCAGCAGCGGCACCGACAGCACGGTCACGATCAGCGGCGCGGCGAAGAGGATGGAATAGACCTGCGCCAAGGGCAGCACGGAAAAGGCGTAAAAGCCGCCGACCCCCGAGGCGACGATGCAAAGCGAACGCAGCCCGACCCAGAACGGGTTGCGCGGCAGCAAGGTGCCATGCGTCGGGTCGCGCAAAAGCAGCACCGCCAGCGGCGGAAAGGACAGAAGCGCCGAGAAGAACAGGATCTGCAACGCCGGATAGGTCGCGCCCAAAAGCTTGATGATCACGTCATGGGTCGAATAGAGCCCCATGGACAGAAGGGCGAGCAGCGCGCCCTTGACATTGCCCGCCGTCATGCCCCTCCCCGACGGTTTGCAGGTTGGGCCGCGCCCGGCGATGCGGGCGCGGCCGGGATCTTACAGCGCCGAAAGCGCCGCGACGATGTGGTCGCCCATCTCGGCGGTCGAGACCGGCTTGCCGCCCTCGGCGCCCATCAGGTCGCCGGTGCGCACGCCGTCGGCCAGCACCTTCTCGACGGCCTTTTCCAGCAGATCGGCCTCGGCACCCAGGCCGAAGGAATAGCGCAGGCACATGGCGAAGCTGAGGATGCAGGCGATCGGGTTGGCCTTGCCCTGCCCGGCGATGTCGGGGGCCGAGCCATGCACCGGCTCGTAAAGCGCCTTGGGCCGGCCGTTCGCCATCGGCGCGCCAAGGCTGGCCGAGGGCAGCATGCCCAGGCTGCCGGTCAGCATCGCCGCCGCATCCGACAGGATGTCGCCGAACAGGTTGTCGGTCACGATCACGTCGAATTGGCGCGGGTTGCGCACCAACTGCATGGCGCCGTTGTCGGCATACATGTGCGACAGCTCGACATCGGGATATTCGTTGTCATGCACCCATTGCACCTCTTCGCGCCAGAGGATGCCGGATTCCATCACATTGGCCTTTTCCATCGAACAGACGCGGTTGCCGCGCTTGCGGGCCAGCTCGAAGGCCGAGCGCGCAACGCGGCGGATCTCTCCGCTGGTATAGCGCTGGGTGTTCACGCCGACGCGGCCGCCCTCGTTGTCGGGGTTGTTGTCGTCGGCATGGATGCCGCGCGGCTCGCCGAAATAGACGCCCGAGGTCAGCTCGCGCACGATCAGGATGTCGAGGCCCGCGACCACCTCGCGCTTGAGCGAGCTGAAATCGGCCAGCGCGTCGAAGCATTGCGCGGGGCGCAGGTTGGCGAACAGGTCCATCTCCTTGCGCAGGCGCAGCAGCCCGCGCTCGGGCTTCACCGAAAAGTCGAGATTGTCGTATTTCGGCCCGCCGACGGCGCCCAGCAGCACCGCATCGACCGCCTGCGCCTTGGCCATGGTCTCGTCCGCCAGGGGCTTGCCGTATTTGTCGTAGGCCGCGCCGCCGACCAGATCCTCGCTGACGTCGAAGGACAGGCCGCGGCTCTTTTCGAACCAGCCGATGACCTTGCGCACCTCGGCCATGACCTCGGGGCCGATGCCGTCGCCGGGCAGGATCAGCAGGGAATAGGTCGTCATCGCAGGCATCCTCTATGCTTCTGGCTGTTGGCAATCGCGTATCCTTGCGCCTCCGCTGCGTCAAGTTCACGGCGAATTGGGTTGCGCCCGCGGGGCGGATCGGGCGGGATGGGCGCGCGAAACCGAAGGCCCAGAACAAGCAAGGGAGCAATCCATGAAGGCACTCGCGGCTCTGGCCGGCGCGTTGGTCCTGGGAACAGGCGCGGCGCTGGCGGACGGAGGCATCACCGTAAAGCTTCCCGATGTCTCGAACCTGTCCGATACCGAGGCGAAATCGCTGATCGCGGAACTGGCGAACGTGAACGTCATCACCTCGAATTGCCCTGATTACGAGATCACGGACGGGGAATGGACGCTGATCACCGGCACCGGCGATCTTCTGGCGGCGAAACTGGGACTGGACGCCTCGGCCTATGACCGCAGCTATTACGGGCCGGCCTTCAAGCTTCTGGACGATCCGGGTGCCTGCGACCGCGTCGGGCCGACGGCCAAGCCGCTGATCCAGCGGCTGGTCGGCATGGGCGGCGGCACCACGCCGCTGACGCAATCGCAGTAAGGCACCGGGTTGCCGCGCAGTCGCGGGAAAGCCTCGCATCGCTCACGCAATCGCAATCGTGCGTCGCATCTTGCCCGCGCCCGCGCCGCGGCCTAGCCTGCGGCCATGACCGCCGATCCGACCTACAGGGGATTCGCGCTGGACGCCGAAACGGCGCTGGCGCTTTTGCAATGGCAGGCCGAGTTGGGCGTGGACGAGCCCTGTCTCGACGCGCCGCTCGACCGCTATGCCATGCCCGACCGTGCCGAGCCCTCCCCTGCCCCGGCGACCGCCGCCCCGCAGGCCGCAAACCCGCGCAGCCCGGTTCGGGATGAGGCCGAGGACCTGGTCGCCCGCGCCGAGGCCATGGCAACCGCCGCAACCACGCTGGCCGAACTGGCCGCCGCCCAGGAAGCCTTCGACGGTATCGAGCTGAAGAAGGGCGCGCGCAATTTCTGTTTCTGCGACGGCAATCCGGCGGCGCGGATCATGATCATCGGCGAGGCCCCGGGCGAGGAAGAGGACCGGCAGGGCCGCCCCTTCGTCGGCCGGGCGGGCCAGCTTCTGGACCAGATGTTCGGCGCCATCGGCCTGTCGCGCGAGGCGGTGGATGCGGAACGCGCGCTCTATATCACCAACGTGCTGACCTGGCGCCCCCCCGGCAACCGCCGCCCCGAGCCGGCCGAGATCGCGATGATGCTGCCTTTCCTGACCCGGCATGTCGAACTGGCGCAGCCGCAACTGCTGGTGCTGATGGGCAACACGCCCTGCATCGCGGCGCTGAACCAGCAAGGCATCCTGAAACTGCGCGGCAAGTGGACCACGGCCTTCGGCCTGCCGGCGCTGCCCATGGCGCATCCGGCCTATCTGCTGCGCACGCCGCTGGCCAAGCGCGAAGCCTGGGCCGACCTTCTGTCGCTGTCGGCGCGGCTGGAGGGCTAGTCCCCCGCCACGCGGCAGCCCTGGAACTCGACCGCGTCGTCGGGGCCGATCAGCGTCACGCGCAGCGATCCGGGGTCCAGCGGAAAGGGCTGGCCCGAGGCCGCGACGAATTCCGCCTGCGCGGTCAGCCGGTTCCCCGCCGCATGCGTTTCGGGGGCCGAGACCCAGATCTCGTCATCGGCAAGCTCCATCGCCACCTCGTCGCCGCGGGCGCTGTCCGCCGCAGGCAGGGTGGCGGTCACCTGCATGCCGTCCCTGATCCGGGCAATGCGGCATTCGGGCTGGCGGTCCGAAGTCTCGGGCTGGCGGGCGATGGCCGCCTCGATCACCGGATCGGGCATCGGGCCGGGGGGACCGGCCTGCAATTCCACCCGCACCGGCACGCAGATGTCCTGGCAGATGCCGAAATCGACCACCGCCCTGGGCTCGACCGGCGCGGCGTGGCTGGCTGGGGCGATCTCGATCGGCAGCACCAGTTCATCGTGATAGCCCAGCGTGCGCTCGCCGCCCGATTCGATCACCTCGGGCCGCGGCCACATCAGCCGCACCTCGCCCAGGTTCTGCGAGCCGCCCCAGTCGAAGCGCGGCGGCACGCCGGCATCGCCGGGGCTGCGCCAATAGGTCTTCCAGCCCGGTTCCAGCCGCAAGTGCAGCGCGGTCATCCGGTGGCCCTGGGAGGTGGTCCAGCCGGGCAGCAATTCGGCCGACAGCAATCCGGGCGGCAGATCCTGCGCCAGGGCCGGCGCGGCGGTGATGAAAAGCAGGGCAAGGGTCTTCATGGCGCCGTTCTAGTCGTCCTGCCCCCCGGCCGTGAAGTCACATTAGCGGCAATCCCTTGCGAAAACAGCCGGAAGGACCGATCTTTAAGGAAAAGGACGGAGCAGATCATGGACCAGTCGAGCAACCTGACCGGCAAGATGCTGATCGCCATGCCGGGCATGCGCGACCCTCGCTTCGAGCAGTCCGTGATCCTGATCTGCGCCCATTCCGAGGACGGGGCCATGGGGCTGGTGGTCAACCGGCCGCTGCCCGAGATCGGCTTTTCCGACCTGCTCGCCCAGCTTGGCATCCAGGCCGGCGCGAATGCGCTGGACATCCCCGTCCGCTTCGGCGGCCCGGTCGAGCCGGGGCGGGGATTCGTGCTGCACCGCGCCCCCCGCGAGATCGAGCTGGACGAGAACCGGATGCGCATCACCGACGACCTGGCCATGTCCACCACCCGCGACATTCTCGAGGATTTCGCGCGCGGCCTGGGTCCGCAGCCGGCCATGCTGGCGCTCGGCTATGCTGGCTGGGGTCCGGGGCAGCTCGATTCGGAGATCCGCGAAAATGGCTGGCTGACCTCGGACCGCGGCGACGAGATCATATTCGGCGCCGAAGATGCCGGCAAATGGCGGGCGGCACTGAAATCGCTGGGCATCGACCCCCTGATGCTGTCGCCCGATGCGGGCCACGCCTGACGCCTAGCGCGGCGCGGCGGCACGGCGCAGCCGGTCGTTGATCGCAGCCCCCAGCCCCCGCTCGGGCACCGGCGCGACGGCGATGGGCCGCCCCTCGGCATCGGCGCGGTGCAGCAGGTCGAACAGCCGCGCCGCGGCTTCGGTCAGGTCGCCCGTTTCGCTCAGCGTCATCTCGCCCGCGACGGGACCAAAGCCGATCAGCACCTCGCCCGGCCGGGCGGCATCGGCGTTCAGCCGCAGGCTGGCACGCGGCGCGTAATGGCTGGTCAGCTGCCCCGGTGCGGTCGGCGCGTCGGGATCGGCCTCGGACCGGGCCAGCGGCCGGCCCAGCACCGCCTCGATCGCCTCGGCCGCGACGCCGCCGGGGCGCAGCAGCGCAGGCTGGCCATCCAACCAGCCGACGATGGTCGATTCCACGCCGACCGGACAGGCGCCCGCATCGAGCACCGCCGCGATGCGCCCGCCCAGCCCGGTCTCGGGGTCGGCGGCATGGGCGGCCGTGGTCGGACTGATCCGCCCCGATGGGTTGGCCGAGGGCGCCGCCAGCGGCCCGCCGAAGACGCGCAGCACCTCTTGCGCCGCCGGATGCGCCGGCACGCGGATCGCCACCGTGTCCAGCCCCGCCGTCACCAGCGAGGCGATGCCGGCGTCCGGCCGCAGCGGCAGCACCAGCGTCAGCGCACCGGGCCAGAAGGCCCGCGCCAGTGCCAGCGCGGCATCGTCGAAGTCCGCGATGCGCCCGGCCGCCGCCAGATCGGGGACATGCACGATCAGCGGGTTGAAGCTGGGCCGGCCCTTGGCCTCATAGATGCGCGCGACGGCGCGGGGATTGCGGGCGTCGCCGGCCAGCCCGTAGACCGTTTCGGTCGGGATGGCGACCGGCTTGCCCTGCGCCAGCAGCTTGGCGGCGGTGCGCACGCCCCGGGGGTCGTGGCCAAGGATCAGCGTCTGCATTCGTTACGTCGGGTTGTGGTTGATGGACGCGGGCCGGCAAATATGATCGAAACCCAAGGCATCAGTTACGCGCCACAGCGGGATTTGCCAAGGCGCCACAGGGAGAGAGAGTGCGGATGGCCTATCAAGCCCCGGTTGATCAGATCGCGTTCATCCTGAACCGGATCGTTTCGTTTCCAGAACTGTCCGGCACCGCACGCTTTGCCGAGGCGACGGCCGAGACCATGACCGCCGTCCTGGCCGAGGCCGGCAAGCTGGCGACCGAGGTCATCGCCCCGGCGAACCGCGCCGGCGACCTGACGCCCGCGCGGCTGGAAAACGGCAAGCTCCGCTCATCCCCCGGCTATGCCCAGGCGTTTCGCGCGCTGGCCGAGGGCGGCTGGATCGGCATCGCCGCCGATCCCGAACATGGCGGCATGGGCCTGCCGCAGGCGCTGAACATGGCGGTCAACGAGATGATCGCCTCGGGCTGCCTGGCGCTGCAACTGAACCCGCTCCTGACCCAGGGCCAGATCGAGGCGCTGGAGCATCACGGCAGCGACGAACTCAAGGCGCTCTACCTGCCCAAGCTGATCTCGGGCGAATGGTCGGGCACCATGAACCTGACCGAGCCGCAGGCCGGCTCGGACGTGGGTGCGCTGACCACCAAGGCCGAACGGGCCGAGGACGGCAGCTATCGCGTCACCGGGCAGAAGATCTTCATCACCTGGGGCGACAGCGACGTGACCGAGAACGTCTGCCACCTGGTGCTGGCGCGCCTGCCCGACGGGGCCGCGGGCACCCGCGGCATCAGCCTGTTCATGGTGCCGAAGTTCATCCCCGACGAGGCCGGCAGGCCCGGCATCGCCAACGACCTGCGCGTCGTCAGCCTGGAGCACAAGCTGGGCATCCACGGCAGCCCGACCTGCGTCATGAGCTTCGAGGGCGCGAAGGGCTGGCTCGTGGGCGAGGAGCACAAGGGCATGGCCGCCATGTTCACCATGATGAACGCGGCGCGGCTTGGCGTCGGCGTGCAGGGCGTGGCCCAGGCCGAGGCGGCGTTGCAGCAGGCCGTGGCCTATGCCGCCGAGCGCGTGCAGATGGGCCCGATCATCCGCCACCCCGACGTGCGCCGGATGCTGGCCGAATCGCGGGCCGAGGTTTTTGCCGCCCGCGCCATCTGCCTGGGCTGCGCGGTGGCGCTGGACATGGCACGGGCCACCGGGTCGGAGGAATGGGCCGCGCGCGCCGCCTTCCTGACGCCCATCGCCAAGGCGCATGGCACCGATGTCGGCATCCGCGTCGCCGATACCGCCGTGCAGGTGCATGGCGGCATGGGCTATATCGAGGAAACCGGCGCCGCCCAGTATCTGCGCGACGTGCGCATCACCGCGATCTACGAGGGCACGAACGGCATCCAGGCCATGGATCTTGTCGGCCGCAAGCTGGCCGATGGCGGGGCGGCGGCCATGGCGCTGCTGGACGAGGTGCTGGACGGCGCCAAGGCCGCGCAATCGGCCGAGCCGGAACTGGCCAACCAGCTCTGGCAGGCGGCCGAGACGCTGCGCGAGGCCACGCAGGAGCTGCTGGAGCAGGACATGCCCGACCGCTTTGCCGGGGCCGTGCCCTATCTTGCCGCCTTTGCCCGGGTGCTGGGCGCGCATTACCACCTGCGCGCCGCGACCGGCGGCGGCAGCAAGGCGCTGGCGCGGCTCTACATCACCCGCATCCTGCCGCAATTCGCCGCCGACCTGGTCGCCGCCCGCGCCGGCCTGGCCGATCTGGAGGCGCTTGACGATGCGGTGCTGCTGGGTCAAATGGCCGGGTGATACGCAGCGAAGCACATAACCCCCCGGCCGAGGGCGAGGCGCATGAGATCGCCCCCGGCGTGTTCTGGTTCCAGCTTCCCCTGCCCTTCAAGCCCGATACGGTCAACGCCTATGCCTTTCGCGACGCGGATGGCTGGACGGTTGTGGATACCGGCCTGGACACCCGCCGCACCCGAGCCATCTGGCAGGGCATCCTGCAAGGGCCGCTGGCCGGCGCCCCGGTCGTCCGGCTGATCGCCACCCATCACCACATCGACCATATCGGCCTGGCCGGCTGGTTCCAGGCGCAGGGGGCCGAGCTTTGGACCTCGCGCGCGTCCTGGCTGATGGCGCGGATGGGCATTCTCGACGTGCAGGAACGCCCGACGCCGCAGGCCGTCGCCTTCTGGCGCCAGGCCGGCATGCCGCCCGAGCTGCTGGACGAGCGCAGCCACGAGCGTCCCTTCAACAGCGCCGATGTCTGCGCGCCGCTGCCGCCCGGCTATCGCCGGCTGTCCGAGGGCCAACAGGTGACGTTCGGCGGGCGGCGCTGGGTCGTGCGCATGGGCCATGGCCACGCGCCGGAACATGTCACGCTGTGGTCGCTGGACGACGACCTGGTGATCGGCGGCGACCAGATGCTGGCGACGATCTCGCCCAATCTCGGTGTCTATCCGACCGAGCCCGAGGCCGATACCGTCGGCGATTGGCTGGAAAGCTGCGACCGGCTGGCGGAATACGCCCGGCCCGAACAACTGGTCCTGCCCGGGCACAAGCTGCCCTATCGCGGCCTGCCGACCCGGCTGCGCCAGCTGGCCACCAACCAGCGCGCCGCGCTGGAGCGGATGCTGGAGGGGTTGCGGCAGGAACCGCTCAGCACCGTCGGCTGCTTCCCGCTGCTGTATCGCCGTCAGATCGCCAAGCCGGAATTCGGCCTCGCGCTGGCCGAGGCGGTCGGGCATGTCAACCACCTGCGCGCGACCGGCCAGGTGTGGCCGGTGGGCAAGACCGAGACCGGCGCGGTGCTTTGGGGGGCGTGACACGGCCGCCGCCTTGGGTTATCCCTGCGCCCGACGCATCGCATCGTTTACGGACAGGATCATGGCCTCGCATCACGAAATCACCGATCACAAGCACGGCGAAATGGACATCCGTCATCAGCAGGCGACCTTTGCCGGCTTCATCAAGGGCGCGACCTGGGTCAGCATCCTTTCCATAGCCGTGCTGGTGTTCCTGGCCCTGGCCAACTCCTGATCCTGACCGGGGAAAGACCAAAGATGCAAAGGCGTGCCTTCCTTGCGCTGGCGCTGCCGGCCGCGCTTGCGGCCTGCGGTGCCGACAACAAATGGGCCAGCGACGAGGCGATCCGCCGCGCGCGCTATGTCTCGGACGAGCCGCCCTCGATCACGCTGTTCAGCGTCATCGGCATCCCTCGCGGCGAGGGCGGGCATTCCGCGCTGATGATCAACGGCAGCCAGCGGGTGATCTACGACCCGGCCGGCAGCTGGGAACATCCGGCGATCCCCGAGCGGCACGACGTGCTTTACGGCATCACGCCGAACTTCAGGAACTTCTACATCGACTACCACGCGCGCTCGACCTACTGGGTGGCCGAGGACACGGTGCGGGTGCCGCTGTCCGTCGCCGATGCCGCGATTCGCTCGGTCGAGCGGCAGGGCGCCTCGAACAAGAGCTTCTGCGCCGTCAACACCGGCAAGGCGCTGAGCCGCGTGCCGGGCTTCGAGGGCGCGCCGACCGGGTTCTCGGTGCTCAAGCTGCGCGAATGGTTCCTGACCCTGCCGGGCGTGACCTCGCGCCGGCACATGGACGGCGACCCGGCCAACAACCACGACGTGCTGCTGCGCCAGAAAAGCGGCTCTATCACCGGCTATGGCCGCGACGGCCAGCTTCACGTGATGAGGTAAAGCGCCGCGTAAAGCGTGGCCATCCCGCTGAGGATGGCCGCCAGCACGTTGCGCGTCGCCACCCCCACCGCCACGGCCACCGCCGCCGCGATCATCCGCGCCGGATCGGGCTGGCCATGCGTGGCCGCCGGCCAGACCACCAGCGGCGCCACGATGGCCGGCAGCACCCCCACCGCCGTATAGCGCAACAGCCGCTGCGCCCAAAGCGGCATCGGCCGGCTGCCGAAGACGCCGAGAAAGGACCAGCGCAGCCCATAGGTTCCCAGCGCCACGGTCAGGATGATCAGCCAGATCGTCGCATCGCTATAGCCGGTCACAGGCGAGCTCCGTTTCTGCGTTCCATCAGCACTTCGACCCCGGCGCCGGTCAGCATGGCCAGGGGCGCGGCCACGAACAGTCCCAGCCCCGAGGGCAGGAAGGCAAAGACCAGCGACCCCACCACCGCCACCAGCGCCGCCGCGAGATGCGCCGGGCTGCGCAGCATCGGCGCGATCAGCGCCAGGAAGGTGATCGGCATGGCGAAATCCAGCGCCCAGTCCTCTGGGATGGCCTGGCCCAGCCAGACGCCCAGCAGTGTCGCCACCAGCCAGATCGGGCAGGTGGCCAGCACCGCGCCCAGGAAATAGCCGATGCGCTGTTCAAGGCTCAGCCGGGGATGCTTTTCATAATGCTGGATCGCCAGCGCATAGCTCTGGTCGACCAGCACATAGGCGATCCAGGCCCTATCGCGCGGCCTTGCCCTGCCCAGCCAGGGCACCAGCGAGGCCGAATACATCGCCATGCGCAAATTGACCGCGATGGCCGAGACGATGACCACCAGCGCCGGCGCGTGATCCGTCATCAACTGCACGGCGGTGAACTGCGATGCCCCGGCCAGCACCAGAACGGTAAATCCCAGGATCTGCGGCAGGTCCAGCCCCGCATCCGTGGCCACCACGCCGAACAGCATGCCAAAGGGCAGAAGCACCAGGATGAAGGGCAACGCCTGCACGAAGCCGTGGCGCACGCATTGCGCCGGCTTGCGCCGAAGGGCGCGGCTTTGCTCGGGGGTCAGGCAGGAATCGGCCGCAAGATCGGCTTGCGCGGTCATGATGAAATCGGCTCTTGATCGGAACAGGGTTGGCGGCACATTGGCCAAAACCGCTGGCCGACACAAGAACCTCCATACAAGGCCCCCACCAATACAAGGACCGCCATGCCCGGACCGCAGACCCCGCCCCGTATCCAGCGCGGCATCCCGCCCCGGCTGCATGATGCGGCGGCCGCGCTGTACTGGCGGCATTTCGGGGCGCAGATCCTGCCATGGCCTGCCACGGCGCGGCAGGGCGTGGCGCTGGTCCGCGCCGCCATGCGGCCCGAACAGGCGCTGGTGGCGCTGGCGCCCTCGGGGCGGCTGGTCGGGATGGCCGGGCTGCGCGACGCGGGCGGCGGCTTTCTCGCCCCGCATGCCAAGGGTTTCGTTGCGGTCTGGGGTCCAGCGCGAGGGCGGCTGCGGCATCTGGCGACCGGGCTTTACCGGCCGGGCGCCGAAACGGTGGATCTGGTGCTGGACGGCATCGCCGTGCAACCGCAATGGCGTCGGCAAGGCATCGCGCGCGCCTTGATCGGGGCCGCCGCCGCCTATGCCCGCCGGCTTGGCCACCCCGCCCTGCGCGCCGAGGTCGAGGCAGGAAATCATGGCGGCCTGGCGGCATGGCAGGCGATGGGTTTTCAGCCGCTGGCCCGCCAGAGGCTGGGCTGGCCCTGGTCGGCACCGGCCCATGTGCTGCGGCTGGCGCTTTAGCGCGCCTCCGCCGCCTCGTCTTCGGCTTCCGTCCCGGTGCGGCCCAGCATGCCGGTCACCTGAGCCAGCAGCGTGAAGGCCCGGCCCGAGCGTGTCTCGGCCAGCACGGCCAGCAGTTCCGCGTCGCTGTCCTGCGCCTTGCGGCTCATCAGCCGGTCGAAATGGCGCAGGAAGTGATGGGCCACGTCGCGGAAAACCTCGTCGCTGCGCAGCATGGCGCCGGCGCTGGCCAAGGCGTCCTCGTCGCGAATCACCGCCAGCGCCGCCACGGCCTCGCCGCGTGCGCCCTCGGCGAAGCGGCGCCACAATGCCGGATCGGTCTGCGGCATCGCCAACTCGTCCATATAGACGCCCTGCCCGGCCAGCAGCGTGACCACGTCCTGCGCCGCCCGGATCAGCCGGGCCATGCCCGGATCGGCCAAGGCCAGCCGCAGGCAGCGAATCGCCTCGCGATCCTCGGGCCCGTCGGGAAAGTTCAGCGCGTGGAACAGCTCGGTGGCGGTCAGTTCGGTCTCGGGCGGCGAATCAAGCTCCAGCATGGCCTGCCGGGCATCCGCCGCCGGGCGCGGCGTGGGTGGAACCGGGCTGCGCCGCACGGCAGGCGCGGGCGCCGGCGCGACCGGACGCGGCTCGGCCATGGGCTCGGCCGCCGCGCCCTCGCCCTGCATCCGGGCCAGCATGGCGCGCAATTCCTCGGCCTCCAGCCGCAGGATCAGCAGGCTGCGCGCCGACCAGACCGCCAGCCAGACCAGCGCCAGGGGCAGAAGCACCCCGACCAGCCAGAGCGGCCAGCCCACCGCACCCTGCCCCTCGGCCTCGGCCTCGGGGCCGAAAAACGCGAACAGCCAGACCAGCGCCAGCCAGGCCAAGCCGACCGCCGCGCCGATCATCAGCACACGGTTGCGGGCCTGTTCGACGGCCAGCCTGCGCAGCGGATCAAGCGAGTCCATGCGCCGGGCCCCAATCTTCAGACATAGCGGATCGAGATGATCTCATAGGATTTTCCGCCCCCCGGCGTCACCACTTCGATGCTGTCGCCCTCGTCCTTGCCGATCAGGGCGCGGGCCAGGGGCGAGCGGATGTTCAGCAGACCGCGCTCCAGATCCGCCTCGGCCTCGCCGACGATCTGGTAGGTCCGTTCTTCCTCGCTGTCCTCGTCGACCAGCGTGACGGTGGCGCCGAACTTGATGCTGCCGTTCAGCCTGGTCGGATCGATGACCTCGGCGCGAGACAGGATCATCTCCAGTTCCTTGATGCGGCCTTCGACGAAGCTCTGCTTTTCGCGCGCGGCATGGTATTCGGCATTTTCCGACAGATCGCCATGCTCGCGGGCCTCGGCGATGGCGCGGATCACCGCCGGGCGCTGGACCGAGCGCAGTTCGCGCAATTCCTCGTCCAGCTGGTCATAGCCCGCGCGGGTCATCGGTATCTTTTCCATTCCAGTCCTTCCGGTCGCAACGGTGCGACGCCAGTCAACACGAAACAAGCTGTTGGAACGCCCCCGGCCATCGGCCGGGGGCGCCCGCTGAAAATCCGAAAGGCATCGTGGCGCGATCCGGCCCCTGTTTCAAGTCCCGCCGGAGCGATCCGCAACAGCCCGGCGAGAAAACGTCGCAAGTTGATTATCGTGCGTCGCGTTAAGATTGCCCGAAAGAATATTACGCGCTAGGTCTTGCGCGCAGATTGTCGAGCTAGGGAAGTTGGGGGCCGAGCCATGTCCGAAATTGAACGCGAGTCGATGGATTACGACGTGGTGATCGTCGGCGGCGGGCCTGCGGGCCTGTCGGCGGCGATCCGGCTCAAGCAGGTGAACCCCGAGCTTTCCGTGGTGCTGCTGGAGAAGGGCTCCGAGATCGGCGCGCATATCCTCTCGGGCGCCGTGCTCGACACCGCCGGCCTCGACAAGCTGATCCCGGACTGGAAGGACAGGGGCGCCCCGGTCACCACCGAAGTCACCCAGGACAATTTCTACATCCTCGGCCCGCATGGCCAGGTGCGGGTGCCGAACTGGCCGATGCCGCCCCTGATGAACAACCACGGCAAATACATCGTCTCGATGGGCAATGTCTGCCGCTGGCTCGCCGAGCAGGCCGAGGCGCTGGAGGTCGAGATCTTCCCCGGCATGGCCTGCTCGCAACTGGTCTACGAGGGCGAGCGCGTGGTCGGCGTCGTGGCCGGCGAGATGGGGCTGGAAGCCGACGGCACCCCCGGCCCGGCCTACGAGCCGGGGATGGAGCTGCGCGGCAAATACGTGCTGATCGCCGAGGGCGTGAGGGGCTCGCTGGCGAAGGAACTGATCGGGAAATACGACCTTTCCGCCGGCCATGAGCCGCAGAAATTCGGCCTCGGCATGAAGGAGATCTGGGAGATCGACCCGGCCAAGGCCAAGCCGGGCACGGTGACCCACACCATGGGCTGGCCCTTGGGCAAGAACGCCGGCGGCGGCAGCTTCATCTATCACCTCGAGGGCAACCAGGTGCTGGTCGGCTTCGTCGTGCACCTGAACTATGCCAATCCCTATCTCTATCCCTACATGGAGTTCCAGCGCTTCAAGCATCACCCGCTGGTGGCGGAGTTGCTCGAAGGCGGCAAGCGCGTGGCTTACGGCGCCCGCGCGATCTCCGAGGGCGGCTGGCAGTCGATCCCCAAGCTGACCGTGCCCGGTGCGGCGCTGCTCGGCTGCTCGGCCGGGCTGGTGAACGTGCCGCGGATCAAGGGCAACCACAATGCCATGCTGTCCGGGATCGCCGCGGCCGAGGCGGCGGCGGCGGCCATCGCCGCCGGCCGCGCGGGCGACGAGCTTTCGGACTACGAGGCCGACCTGCGTTCCGGCCCCATCGCCCGCGACCTCAAGCCGGTGCGCAACGTCAAGCCGCTCTGGTCGAAGCTGGGGCTCTGGGCCAGCCTGGCGCTTGGGGGCTTCGACATGTGGGTGGCGAACCTGACCGGCTGGAACCCGCTCGGCACCTGGAAGCACGGCAAGACGGATGCGCAGGCCACCGGCAAGGCAGCCGACTACAAGCCCATCGACTATCCGAAGCCGGACGGCAAGCTCAGCTTCGACCGGCTGACCAATGTGGCGTTTTCCTTCACCAACCACGAGGAAAGCCAGCCCTGCCACCTGAAGCTGAAGGATCCCGCGGTGCCGATCGCGGTGAACCTGCCGCTTTATGCCGAGCCGGCGACGCGCTACTGCCCGGCCGGGGTCTACGAGGTGCTGGAGGGCGACGACGGCCCGCGCTTCCAGATCAACTTCCAGAACTGCGTCCATTGCAAGACCTGCGACATCAAGGACCCCAGCCAGAACATCAACTGGACAACACCCCAGGGCGGAGACGGGCCCAACTACCCGAATATGTGATCGCAGCCGGGCACGCCGCGCCAGCCGCGGCGTTGCCCATCGGCGCTGCGGCGGCTAGGGTCGCTGGCGCAATCGCCGAGACATGGGCCCAAGCCGTGACCACAAGACTGATCCCGCTGGCGCTGATCGCGCTGCTGCCGCTGCTGCAAGGGCCCGCCATGGCCGCGCCTTCGCTGGCCCAGGCCCAGGACCCCGCCGCCGGGAACAGCGAGCGGCCGGCGCATCGCCCGGTCGATGCCGCGCCGGACCTGCGCGGCCTCTCCGGCCCCTATCTGGCCGCGCGCATGGCCGCGATCCAGAACGACTATCCCGTGGCCGCCCGCTATTACCTCCAGGCGCTGGCCCATGACGACAGCGACCCCTTCCTGCAAGACAGCGCGCTGGTCGCGCTGATCTCGGCCGGCGAGATGGAGCGTGCCGCCGCGCTTTCCGGCACCATGTCCGACCAGGGCCGCGCCACCGAGCTGGCCCGGCTGGTGCAGCGCGCCGAGATGGCGCGGGCCGGGCGCTGGGACGCGCTGATCGAGGCCATCGACTCCGCACCCTCGCCCGGGAGCAACGCCACCCCCGGCGGCGGCATTCTGGTCGACGGCATGATGCGCGCCTGGGCGCTGCTGGGCGCCGGAAAGGCCGGCGAATCGCTGACCGCGTTCAAGAAGCTGGCCGAATTGCGCGGCGCAGCGCCGATGGTGAACTACCACCTGGCCCTCGCCAAGGCGCGGGTCGGCGATTTCGAGGGCGCCGAGCTTCTGCTGGCCGATCCGGCCACCGGCGCGCATATCCTAGGCGTCATCGCCCGCGCCCAGGTGCTGTCGCAACTGGAACGCAACCGCGACGCCATCGCCATGCTCGAGGCGACGCCCGGCTTTGCCGAGGAGCCCTATCTGGTGGCGCTGCGCGACCGCATGAAGCGGGGCGAGACGCTGCCCTTCGATTCGGCGCGCGGCCCCGCCGACGGCATGGCGCAGGTGTTCCTGACCTTCGGCTCGGTGCTGGCGACAAGCGACGAGCCCGATCCGCTGGCGCTGATCCATGCCCGGCTGGCCGAATACCTGGCCTCCGACCTGGGCGAGGCGCGGCTCTTGTCCGCCCAGCTCTTGCAGGGCTTCGGCCAGTTCGACCTGGCCGAGCACGAATTCGAGGCCCTGCGCGAGCTTGGCGACATGCGCCCCGTCGCCGAACTGTCGCGCATCGACGCCCTGGCCCGCGCCGAGCGGCTGGACGATGCCGAAAAGGCCGCGCTGGCGCTGACCGCCGCCCATCCCGAACTGGCCCAGGGCTGGATCGCGCTTGGCGACATGCTGCGCCAGCAGGACAAGTTCGGCCAGGCGGTCCCGGCCTATGACAAGGCGCTGAGCCTGATCGGCGACAAAATCCCCGAGGCGCGCTGGTTCCCGCTTTACGCCCGCGGCATTGCGCTGGAACGATCGGGGCAGTTCTCCAAGGCCGAGGCGGATTTCCGCGCCGCGCTGAAGATCCGCCCGGATTCGGCGCAAGTGCTGAACTATCTGGGCTACAGCCTGGTGGACCGCAACGAAAAGCTGGACGAGGCGCTGGCGCTGATCCAGCGCGCGGTCGAATTGCGCCCGGACGACGGCTATATCCTCGATTCGCTGGCCTGGGCCTATTTCCGCCTCGACCGCTATCCCGAGGCCGTGGCGCCGATGGAACGCGCCGTGGCGGCCATGCCGGGCGATCCGCTGGTCAACGACCATATGGGAGACATCTACTGGATGGTCGGCCGCAAGCGCGAGGCCGAGATCCAGTGGCACCGCGCCCTGTCGCTGAAGCCGGAAACCGAGGCCGAGGTGCACCGCATCCGCGCCAAGCTGGAACGCGGCCTCGATGCCGTGCTCGAGGAGGAAAAGGCCAACGGCGGCAAGCTGCCCGAGGTCCGCGCCCCGGAACCCGCCAGGGCCGACTGAACCATGCCGCTGCACCGGCGCGAGGCCGCGCCCTCCAAGCTGAACCTGACCCTGCATGTGACCGGCCGCCGCGTGGACGGCTATCACCTGCTCGATTCGCTGGTGGTATTCCTGGAGCTGGGCGATGTGGTGACGATCGCACCGGGCCCCCTGTCGCTCAGCCTGACCGGCCCCTTCGCGCCGGGGCTCGCGGCCGAGCCCGACAATCTCTGCCTGCGCGCCGCACGGCTGGCCGGACGCGAGGCGCGGATCACGCTGGAAAAGAACCTGCCGGTGGCCTCGGGCATCGGCGGCGGCTCGGCCGACGCGGCGGCGGTTCTGCGCGCGCTCGACGCCAGCCCCCGGCGCCCGGAGGCTCTGGGCGCCGACGTGCCGGTCTGCCTCGCCAGCCGTCCGGTGCGAATGCGGGGGGTGGGCGAGATCCTGGCGCCGCTGCCGGCATTGCCCGAACTCAATGTGCTGCTGGTCAATCCCGGCCGCGGCCTGTCGACGCCCGCGGTGTTCAAGGCCCTGGCGCGGCACGACAATCCGCCCATGCCCGAACCGCTGCCCGATTTTCCCGACGCGCAGGCGCTGATCGGCTTCCTGCATGAATGCCGCAACGACCTGGAGGCACCGGCCATCGCCCTGATGCCGGGAATCGCCGACTGCCTCGCTGCGCTCCGCAGCGCGGGCGCGCAGCTTGCCCGCATGTCCGGCTCGGGCGCGACATGCTTCGGGCTTTTCGCCAGCGCGGCCGAGGCTCAGGCCGCCCGCGCCCGCATCGCCGGGACAAATCCCGGCTGGTGGGTGGCCGCATCTGGACTTGCGCCGGCAAAGCACTAACCTGCCGCTGAAATCCACAAGGGGAAAACCATGCTGCGCCTCGGCGTCAACATCGACCACGTCGCCACCATCCGCAACGCCCGCGGCACGCCCTGGCCCGACCCGGTGCGCGCCGCGAAGCTGGCCGAGGAAGCCGGCGCCGACGGCATCACCGCCCATCTGCGCGAGGATCGCCGCCATATCTCGGACGGGGATATCGACCGGCTGATGGAATCGCTGCACCTGCCGTTGAACCTGGAAATGGCCGCGACGGCGGAAATGCAGGCCATCGCGCTGCGCCACCGCCCGCATGCCGTCTGCATCGTTCCCGAAAAGCGCGAAGAGCGCACGACCGAGGGCGGGCTGGACGTGGCCGGAAACGAGGCATTCCTCGCCGATTTCATCGCACCGCTGCGCGAGGCGGGCTGCCGGGTCTCGCTCTTCATCGGCCACGAACAGGACCAGATCGAGGCCGCCGCCCGCATCGGCGCCGCGGTGGTGGAACTGCATACCGGCGCCTATTGCGACTTCGACACCGAGGGTCGGCTGGCCGAACGCGACCTGGAACTCGAGGCGCTGCGCAGGGGCGCGGCCCAGGCGCATCTCCTGGGACTCGAGGTCCATGCCGGCCATGGCCTGACCTTCGACACGGTCGGCCCGATCGCCGCCATCCCCGAGTTGCGCGAGTTGAACATCGGGCATTTCCTCATCGCCGAATCGGTCTTCCTCGGCCTCGGCCCGGCGATCCGCGAGATGCGGCGGAACATGGACGCGGCCCGCGCCTGATCTTTCCGTTTCTCAAATACCCACGTCACCACAGGACCCACCAGGCGCATGATTCTCGGCATAGGCTCGGACCTCTGCAACATCGACCGCATCGCCGGGGTGCTGGAACGCCACGGCGACCGCTTCCGCCGGCGGGTGTTCACCGAGACGGAACTGGCGCTGGCCGGGCGCCGCCGGCATGAGGCCGCGACGCTGGCCAAACGCTGGGCGGCCAAGGAGGCCTGCTCCAAGGCGCTGGGAACCGGCCTCGCCATGGGCATCAGCTGGAAAGACATGGCGGTCAGGAACCTGCGCGGCGGGCAGCCGACCATGGAGCTGACCGGCTGGGCGGCCGAGCGGCTGGCCGCGATGACGCCGCCCGGCCATCGCGCGCATGTCCATGTGACGCTGACCGACGACCATCCCTGGGCCCAGGCTTTCGTGGTGATCGAGGCGCTTCCCGACAATGCGCAGGCCGGCACGGCTTGACTTTGCCGTCCCCCGCGCCCCATGAACGCGCGACTTGCCGATGAAGGGAATGGCATAAAATGGCCAAGAGCGAAGCCCGCAAGGATGGGGGCATCTGGGAAACCGTCAAGACCATCTTCTGGGCGCTGGTGATCGCGGGCGTGTTCCGCACGCTGTTCTTCCAGCCGTTCTGGATCCCCTCGGGCAGCATGAAGGACACGCTGCTGATCGGCGATTTCCTGTTCGTGAACAAGATGGCCTATGGCTATTCGCGGGTCTCCTGTCCCTTCGCGCTCTGCCCGATCTCGGGGCGCATCCTCGGCTCCGAGCCCGAGCGCGGGGATGTCGTGGTCTTCCGCCATCCGACGCGGGGCGACGATTTCATCAAGCGGGTGATCGGCCTGCCCGGCGATCGCATCCAGATGAAGGGCGGCGTGCTCTGGATCAACGGACAGGAAGTGCCGCAACAGCCCGCCGGCACCTTTACCGAGCCCTACGCCCCGCAAGGTCCGCAGCAAAGCCTGCCGAAATGCCGCAACGAGCCGGTGCCGGAAGGCGGGATCTGCGAAAAGGACCGCCATACCGAGACGCTGCCCAACGGCGTGGCGCATGACGTCCTGAACATCATCGACAACGGCCCCGGCGACAACACGGCGGAATTCACCGTGCCCGAAGGGAACTATTTCTTCCTGGGCGACAACCGCGACAATTCGGGCGACTCGCGCTGGCCCGCGGCGGTCGGCGGCGTCGGCATGGTGCCCGCCGAATACCTGATCGGGCGCGCGGACAGGATCATGTTCTCCTCGGCCGGCAAATCTCTGCTCTACTTCTGGACCTGGCGACCGGATCGGTTCCTGAAGGCCGTGGACTAAGGGAAGAATTGCCGCGGCGCCCCGCGCCGTGGCAGGATCGGCACATGAAGATTTCCGCAGACCTGCGCGCATTCTCGGAACGGCTGGGGCATGAGTTCTCGCGCCCCGACCTGTTGCGCCGCGCGCTGACGCATGGCTCGATCGCCAGCACGACACGGCCCGACAACCAGCGGCTGGAATTCCTGGGCGACCGGGTGCTGGGCCTGACCATCGCCGAGGCGCTGTTCTCGGCCGACCGCGCCGCGACCGAGGGCCAGCTTGCGCCGCGCTACAACGCGCTGGTCAAGGGCGAGACCTGCGCCGCCATCGCCCGCGAGATCGGGCTGGGCGAGGTGCTGAAGCTCGGCCGGTCCGAGATGATGTCGGGCGGACGGCGGAAAGAGGCGCTGCTGGCGGACGCGATGGAAGCGGTGATCGCCGCCGTCTATCTCGACGCCGGTTTCGAAACCGCGCGCGGCGTGGTGCTGGGCCTCTGGTCCGACCGGCTGGCCAATGTCGAGACGGATGCCCGCGACGCCAAGACCGCATTGCAGGAATGGGCGCAGGCGCAGGGCATGAGCCCGCCGCGCTATGTCCAGATCGCCCGCACCGGCCCCGACCACGCGCCGGAATTCCAGATCACCGTCCGGCTGGACGACGGCCGCGAGGCCAGCGCCAGCGGCAAGGGCACGAAACGCAGCATCGAACAGGCCGCCGCCACCGCGATGCTGGAGCAAATCGAAAGAACGCCATGACCCAGACACGCGCGGGCTTCGTCGCCCTGATCGGCGAGCCGAATGCCGGCAAGTCCACCCTGCTGAACCGGATGGTCGGGGCCAAGGTCTCGATCGTGACGCATAAGGTGCAGACCACCCGCGCCCGCATCCGCGGCATCGCCATGCGCGGCGCGAGCCAGATCGTCTTCGTCGATACGCCCGGCATCTTTCGCCCACGCCGGCGGCTCGACCGCAGCATGGTCAAGGCGGCCTGGGGGGGCGCGGCCGATGCCGACGTGATCCTGCTTCTGATCGAGGCGCATCGCGGGCTGACCGACGGCACGCAGGCGATCATCGACAACCTGCGCGACCATGCCGGGACGACCCCGGTGGCGCTGGTCATCAACAAGATCGACCGGGTGAAATCCGAGACGCTGCTGGCGCTGTCGCAACAGGTCAATGCCGCCTTCGACTTTACCCGCACCTTCATGATCTCGGCCGAAAAGGGCCATGGCTGCGACGACCTGCTGGAATGGCTGGCCGGGCAGGTGCCCGAGGGCCCCTGGCTTTACCCCGAGGATCAGGTGGCCGACCTGCCGATGCGCATGATCGCCGCCGAGATCACCCGCGAAAAGCTGACCCTGCGCCTGCACGAGGAAATCCCCTATCAACTGACGGTGGAAACCGAGCGCTGGGAGGAGAAAAAGGACGGCTCGGCCCGGGTGGACCAGATCGTCTATGTCGCCCGCCCCGGCCACAAGGGCATCGTTCTGGGCAAGGGCGGCGAGACGATCAAGGCCGTGGGCCAGGCCGCCCGCGCGGAACTGGCCGAGTTCATGGGCCGCCCCGTCCACCTGTTCCTGCAGGTGAAGGTGCGCGAGAACTGGCTGGACGAGGCCGAACGCTATAACGAGATGGGCCTCGACTTCCGCGACGGCGATGCCTGAGGCGCGGCTGGCCGCAGGCATCTGGGTTGCGGCCTATCTGCGCCGGCTGGGCCTTGCCGACATCCCGGCCTATGTCACCCGGCACGGCGACGACACCGCAGGCAGCGTGATGGTGAAATGCGCCACGCTGGACGGCCGCGCCAGCCTTTGGGTCCGCGAATGGGATTTCGAGACCGACCGGCGGCTCTGGCTGCGACTGAACGAGGCCGGGGAACCCGAGATCGACGCCGAGATCGCACGCAACGCCGCCCGCGATCCAGACCTGTGGGTGATCGAGATCGAAAGCCGGGACGGCCGCACCCTGCTGGACGAGCCGGGCCTGGCCTGAACCGGCAAAATGAGTATTTGGGGAACGAAGAAGCCGGGCCCTTGCGGCGGAAAATGGCCGCCTGCGCAGCCCCGCCGGCCCGACCGGGCGCCGCGAGGTCTCGCGCCCCTAAATATTGTGGCTTTCCCGTGACATTCCGTGCAGCGCACACTATAAGATGCGGGTCCAAGGCAGGATAAGAAGACAATGACCGAACCCGCCCCCCAGACCTCCGACTACGGCGCCGATTCCATCAAGGTTCTCAAGGGCCTGGAAGCGGTGCGCAAGCGCCCCGGCATGTATATCGGCGATACCGACGACGGCTCGGGCCTGCACCACATGGTCACCGAGGTCGTGGACAACGGCATCGACGAGGCGCTGGCCGGTCATGCCGACTTCGTGCGGGTGAAAATCCATGCCGATGGCAGCGTCTCGGTACGCGACAACGGCCGCGGCATCCCGGTGGACATGCACCCGACCGAGGGGGTCAGCGCGGCCGAGGTCATCATGACCCAGCTGCATGCCGGCGGGAAGTTCGACCAGAACAGCTACAAGGTCTCGGGCGGCCTGCATGGCGTCGGCGTTTCGGTCGTCAACGCGCTGTCGGACTGGCTGGAGCTGCGCATCTGGCGCGGCGGCAAGGAGCACTACGCCCGGTTCGAGAACGGCGACACGGTCGAGCACCTGCGCGTGGTCGGCGATGCCGAGCCGGGCGAAAAGGGCACCGAAGTGCGCTTCCTGGCCTCGTCCAAGGAGGATCGGCCGGACGGCACCTTCCTGAACCGCGAATACAGCTACAAGGTGCTGGAAAACCGGCTGCGGGAACTGGCGTTCCTGAATTCGGGCGTGCGCATCATCCTGGAGGACGAACGTCCCGCCGAGCCGCTGCGGACCGAGCTTTACTATGAAGGCGGCGTGCGGGAGTTCGTGAAGTTCATCGACCGCTCGAAAACCCCGGTCATGCCCGAGCCGATCTTCATCACCGGCGAGCGCAACGGCATCGGCATCGAGGTGGCGATGTGGTGGAACGACAGCTACCATGAAACCGTGCTGCCCTTTACCAACAACATTCCGCAGCGCGACGGCGGCACGCATCTGGCCGGCTTTCGCGGCGCGCTGACCCGCGTCATCAACAATTACGCCCAATCCAGCGGCGCGGCCCGCAAGGAAAAGGTCGATTTCACCGGCGACGACGCCCGCGAAGGGCTGACCTGCGTGCTGTCCGTAAAGGTGCCGGACCCGAAATTCTCCAGCCAGACCAAGGACAAGCTGGTCTCGTCCGAGGTGCGCCCGGCAGTCGAGGGACTGATCGGCGAGAAACTGGCCGAATGGTTCGAGGAAAACCCGGCCGAGGCGAAATCCATCCTCGGCAAGATCATCGAGGCGGCGCTGGCCCGCGAAGCGGCGCGCAAGGCCCGCGAACTGACGCGCCGCAAGACCGCGATGGACGTGGCCAGCCTGCCCGGCAAGCTGGCCGATTGCCAGGAAAAGGACCCGGCGCTGTCGGAACTGTTCATCGTCGAGGGCGACTCGGCCGGTGGCTCTGCCAAGCAGGGCCGTTCGCGCCAGAACCAGGCCGTGCTGCCGCTTCGCGGCAAGATCCTGAACGTGGAACGGGCACGGTTCGACCGGATGCTGTCCAGTGACCAGATCGGCACGCTGATCACCGCGCTGGGGACCGGCATCGGGCGTGACGAGTTCAACCTGGACAAGCTGCGCTACCACAAGATCGTCATCATGACCGATGCCGACGTGGACGGTGCGCATATCCGCACGCTGCTGCTGACCTTCTTTTTCCGGCAGATGCCGGAGCTGATCGAGGCGGGGCATCTCTATATCGCCCAGCCGCCGCTCTACAAGGTCAGCCGCGGCCGCTCCGAGGTCTATCTGAAGGACGAGGCGGCGCTCGAGGATTACCTGATCGAACAGGGCGTCGACGGCGCCAGCCTGCGGCTTGGCAATGGCGAGACCCTGACCGGCGCCGACCTGGCCCGCGTGGTCGAGGAGGCGCGCGTCGTGCGCCGCATCCTGCGCGCCTATCCGACGCATTATCCGCCCCATATCACCGAGCAGGCCGCCATTGCCGGCGCACTGGTCCAGGGCCGGGTCGATGCCGATGCGCAGGGGGTGGCGAATGCCGTGGCGCAACGCCTCGACATGATCGCCGAGGAATATGAGCGCGGCTGGACCGGCCGCCCGACGCAGGATGCCGGCATTCGCCTGACCCGCCTGCTGCGCGGGGTCGAGGAAAGCCGCACCCTGGACGGCCCGATGCTGCGCAGCGCCGAAAGCCGGCGGCTGGGCGCGATGACCGATGCGCTGCGCGATGTCTATGGCCAGACCGCGCAGTTGATCCGCAAGGATCGCGGCATCCCGATCCACGGCCCGATGAGCCTGCTGCAAGCCATCTTCCTGGAAGGTGAAAAGGGCCTGTCGCTGCAGCGCTACAAGGGCCTGGGCGAAATGAACCCCGAGCAGCTTTGGGAAACCACGCTGGACCCGGCGGCACGGACCATGTTGCAGGTGCGGGTCGAGGATCTGGGCGAGGCCGACGACATCTTCACCAAGCTGATGGGCGATGTGGTCGAGCCGCGGCGCGACTTCATCCAGCAGAACGCCCTGAGCGTGGAAAACCTGGATATCTGAGCCACGCCAGCCCTCGAATTGCGCCAGAGAGCTTACCGTTCCCTGCGCAGCCCAAGGGGTCTTGTTGCTATCATGTCGCGAATTGCGCGACAAAATGGTATCATTGCATGAGCCTTCTTGCAGCAGGCAGACCACAGGACTAGCTAACGGCCAACTCCGATACCGGCGCTGCCACGCCCTGCCGGTATCGCGACATGAAGGAGTTGTGAATATGTGCGCTGTTCTTGTGAAAGCTTCCCTGACCGCTGGGGCCGTGGCCTCGCTGGCCCTCGGCACGGCTCTGGCCGCGAATGCGGGCGGATACACGCCCCCTGTCGTTGATACCGACGTCACGGCCCCGGTCGTCGAAAGCGCGCCGGTCGGCGATTGGGCGGGTGCCTATGCCGGCCTGACGCTGGGCTATGCCTTTGGCGGCGACGACCGCGTCGGATTCACCGAAGTCGACACGGGCACCTATCTGGGCGATGCCGGGAAACTTGAGCTTGGCGGCGCCAATGCGGGCCTGCATGTGGGTTATCGCTGGCAAAGGGATCGCTGGGTCTTCGGCCCCGAACTCGGCTTCGAGGCCGGCAATATCAAGGACACGATCACCTTCGACAATCAACTTGGCGGCTCGACCGATGTCTCGTCGAAGATCAGGAACGTCCTCGCACTGCGCCTGAAGACCGGCTATGCGCTGCGTCCCGATCTTCTGCTTTACGGCATCGCCGGCATCGCGCGCGCCGACGTCGAATACAAGGTTGCGGGCACCGATGGCAGCGGCGGCTCGATGAGCGAGAGCCGGGACTTCAAGAGCAATGGCTATATCGTCGGCCTTGGCGTCGAGAGAAAGCTCAGCAACCGCATGTCGGTGACGGGCGAATATGAATATGCCAACTTCGGCAAGACCACCCGGACTTTCGAGGTTGACGGAGGGGTCTCGACCCAGGCCACTCCCGATTACCACAACGTGAAACTCGGCCTGAACTTCAAGTTCTGACCCCGGACGGTTGAGCCGGCTCCACGAACGGAAACGGGTCGCCTTGGGCGGCCCTTTTTCGTCACGACCGGCGGCGCCGACCCAGCGGCAGGGCAATAGCGCGGGCGCCGTAGGCGATCGCCAGCCCCTGCGGCACCAGCGCCGTCAGCGCCGGATCGTCATGCGAAAGCCCGCCGGTATAGGCACCGAAAGCCGGCAGCAGCAGGTGATCGCGGCCCAGCAGAAAGGCGCGGCGGCGTTCTCCGGCCAGCCGCACGACGGGATGGAAATGCCCCGAGACATCCGGCCCCTCCGCCGCCTCGTGCCGCAAGGTGACGCGGCCCAGCGGCAGGCTGTCCGCCGCCCGCCCCGGCAGGCCGGCAGGCGCGCCGGGATCATGATTGCCGCCGATCCAGATCCAGTCCCGCCCCCGCGCCAGCCGCCGCAAGGCGCCGGCGACCTGCGGGTCCAGCGCCTCGGTCGCCGCCATGTCGTCAAAGCCGTCACCCAGGCTGACCACCGCTTGCGGATCAAGCGCCGCGATCTCACCCGCCAGCCGCTCCAGGGTCGCCAGCCCCTCATAGGGCGGCAACAGGGGACCACCGCGCCGGGCCATGCGCTCGGACTTGCCCAGATGCAGATCGGCGACGATCAGCGCCGCGCCTTCCGGCCACCACAGTGCACCCGAGGCCCGCGCCTCGAAACGCAAGCCGTGGAAATCGAAGCCATATCCGTTCATGCGATCCCTTCCAGCCCGGCCTCGGCCATCAGCGCCTCGGCCTCGATCTGCGCCAGCCGCTCGCGCCCCTCGCCGCGGATCGGCACCCGGCCGACCTCCAGCAGCAGGGGCGCGGCCATGGGCGAGACCCGCTCCAGCATCCGATGCTCGCACCGGGGCGAGCGGTCCAGCATCTCCTCGATCCGGCCGAAATCGACAAGGCCCCGCCCCGCCTCCTCGGCGGTGATGCGCAGCATCAGGTGGCCGGGATCGTATTTGCGCAGCGTGTCATAGAGGATGTCGCTGGAAAAGGTCGCCTGCCGCCCGGTTTTTCGCTGCCCCGGCATGTTGCGCTGGATCAGCCCGGCGACGGTGGCGACATTGCGGAAGGTGCGCTTCATCACCGCATTCTCGCCCAACCAGTCGCCCAGGCCCGCCCGCAGCCGCGCCCGGTCCAACAGCGGCGCAGGATCGCGCACCGCGTCCAGCGACCAGACCAGCAGCGCGTAATCGGTGGACAGGAAACCCAGAGGCCCCAGCCCCTCGTCCTCCATCTCGCGGGTCAGCAGCAGGCCCAGCGTCTGCAAGGCATTGCGGCCGGCAAAGCCGTAAAGCGCGAAATGCCACAGGCCCGCATGGGGAAAGCTTTCCGACAGCAACAGCCCCGGTTCCGGCAGGGCCGAGACCTGGGCCTGCAAATCCAGCCATTCCCGCGTCTGCGCCGGCAAGGCGCCGTGCCGCGCCGGATCGCCGATCAGCGCCAGCACGCGATGGGAAAGCTGCGTGGACATGGCCAGCTTGACGCCGGAATAGACCGCGATCTTGGGCTGCCGGGTCGGGTCGGGCGTGACCTCGATCACCATCTCGCGCATCGCATCCATGCGCACGACCCGGCCGCCGATCAGGAAGCTGTCGCCGGGGGTCAGGCTGGCGGCGAATGCCTCCTCGACCTCGCCCAAAGGCGCACCGCCGCGGCCGCGCAGCCGGACCTTCATCATCTCGGCCTCGACGATGGTGCCGACATTCATGCGCAACAGCTTCGCCGCCCGCGGGTCGCGCAGCTGCCACAGCCCAGCCCGCAGCACCAGCCGCTGCCAGCGGTCATAGGCGCGTAGCGCATAGCCTCCGGTCGCGGCGAAATCCAGGCAGGCATCGAAATCCGCCCGGCTCAGCCCACGATACGGGCCGGCGGTAACGACCTCGGCAAAAAGCGCATCGGCATCGAAGGGCGCAGCGCAGGCGGTCAGCCCGATATGCTGGCACAGCACGTCCAGCGGCCCCGGCCCGCGCGGATCGCCGTCCAGGTCGCGTTCGCGCACCGCCTCCAGCGCCGCGACGCATTCGATCTGCTCGAAACGGTTCGCCGGCACGATCCGCGCCCTGGACGGAGCGTTATAGCGATGGTTCGCCCGGCCGATGCGCTGGACCAGCCGCTTGACGTTCTTGGGCGCGCCGACCTGGATCACCAGATCGACGGCGCCCCAGTCGATGCCTAGGTCCAGGCTGCCGGTCGCCACCACGGCGCGCAATTCGCCTGCCGCCATCGCCGCCTCGACCCGCGCCCGCTGCTCGCGCGCCAGGCTGCCATGGTGCAGGCCGATGGGCAGGTTCTCGTCATTCTCGGCCCACAGCGCCTGGAAGAACAGCTCGGCCTGCGCACGGGTGTTGATGAAGATGATCGTCGTGCGCGCGCCTTTCACCGCCTCCAGCACCTCGGGGATGGCGTAATGCCCGCCGCCGCCGGACCATGGCGCAGGCTTGGCGGTGGGCAGCATGGCGATGTCGGGATCGGGGCCGGGATCGGCCTCGACCACGGTGACCGGAGCAGCACCCGCCATGAACCCCGCCAAAGCCTGCGGATCCTCGACCGTCGCCGACAGCCCCGTCACCCGCAACCCGGGCGCCAGCCGCCGCAGCCGGGCCAGCCCCAGCATCAACTGGTCGCCGCGCTTGCTTTCCGCCAGCGCGTGCAATTCGTCCAGCACCACCCGGCGCAAGCCACCAAAGATCGCCGGCGCCTCGGGATAGCTCAGCATCAGGGCCAGGCTTTCCGGCGTCGTCAGCAGGATCTCGGGCGGATCGACGCGCTGGCGGCGGCGCTGGCCTTGCCCGGTGTCGCCGGTCCGGTCCTCGACCCGAATCTCCAACCCCAGCTCGGCCACCGGCCGGGCCAGGTTGCGGCCGATATCCGCCGTCAACGCCTTCAACGGCGAGACGTAAAGCGTATGCAGCCCCGTCCTGGCGCCTTTTCCGTTTTCCAAATACCCATCTTGCGACCGCCCCACCCGCGCAAAATCCACCAGCGAGGGCAGAAACCCCGCCAGCGTCTTGCCGCCGCCGGTCGGCGCGATCAGCAGGCTGTCGCCCTCGGCCGCCAGCAGGGCCAGCTGATGCGGATGCGGATGCCAGCCCTGCCGCACGAACCAGTCCTGGAACTCGGGCGGCAGGATCACAGCATCGCCTCAAGCGTTTCAAGACGATCGGCCTCAGCGGCAGGCTTGTCCCAGCGGATACGGCTGATGCGGGGAAAGCGCATGGCCACGCCCGAACGGTGCCGGGTCGAGCGGTTCAAGCCCTCGAAGGCCACCTCGACCACCAGTTTCGGCGCCAGCGCCCGGACAGGTCCGTAACGCTCGACGGTATTCTGGCGCACGAAGCGGTCCAGCTCGCGCAGTTCGGCATCTGTAAAGCCGAAATAGGCCTTGCCCACCGGCACCAGTTCGCCGCCATCCCACAGGCCAAAGGTGAAGTCGGAATGAAAGCCCGAGCGTTTGCCATGCCCGCGCTGTGCATAGATCAGCACCGCATCGACCACCATCGGATCGCGCTTCCACTTGAACCATGGCCCGCGCGGCCGGCCGGCGACATAGGCGCTGTCGCGCCGCTTGATCATCACCCCCTCGATGACGGCGGCGGGCGGTTCGGCGCGCAGCGCGGCCAGATCCTCCCATGTGGCAAAGTCCAGCAGGGGCGAGATGTCGATCCGCGGCCCGAAATCCACGGCTTCCAGCACGGTGCGGCGGGCGCCCAGCGGCTCGGCGCGCAGGTCGCGGCCGTCCCACAGCAGCAGGTCGTAAAGCCGCAGTCCCGCCGGATGGCTGGCAAGCAGCCCCTTGCCGACGGTCTTGCGGTTCAGCCGCTTTTGCAGGTCGCCGAAGGGCGCCACCTCGCCCTCGCGCCGCACGATCAGCTCGCCATCGGCGGTGCCGTCGAAATCCATCGCCTCGATCACGTCGGGAAAGGCGTGCGAGATATCCTCGCCCGTGCGGGAATACAGCCGCCGCATGCCGCCTTCGCTGACCGCCTGCACGCGGATGCCGTCCCATTTCCATTCCGCAAGGTAATCGCCGGGGTCCAGCGCGCGCAGCTCGTCCAGGTCGGTCGGCGTGGACAGCATCACCGGCCGGAACGGCGCCAGCGCCGCGCTTTCCGGCCGGGCCCCGCCGCCCAGCCAGCCGAACAGCGGCGCATAGGGCGGCGCGAGCCCGTGCCAGATCTCCTCGATCTCGGGGACCGAGGGCACGCCCAGCCCCGCCAGCGCCGTCCGCGCCATGCGGGCCGAGACGCCGACGCGCAGGTTTCCGGTGGCAAGCTTCAGAAAGGCCAACCGCTCGGACGGGCCCAGCCGGTCCAGCATGCCGGCGATGGCGCCGGGCAGCGCCGCCTTGCCGGTCCCCTGCAACAGCGCGACCGCCTGGGACAGCGATGGGTCGTCCTCGGCCCCCTCGGGCCAGACCAGCGCGATGGTTTCGGCCAGGTCGCCGACGAAATCGTAGCTCAGCGCCAGAAGCTCGCCGTCCACCTGCTCGGCCGCCAGCCCCCGCAAAAGCGAGGGCGTGATCCGGCGCAACTCCAGATCGCCGGTCAGCGCGGCCAGCGCCCAGCCGCGATCCGGGTCGGGCGTGCGCTCCAGATAGTGCTGCAAAAGCTGCAGCTTGGCATTGCGCGCCGGCGTGAAGGCCAGCCGTTCCAGAAGGGCGGCAAAGGCTTTCATTCCGCCTCGTCCTCGTAACCCACCAGCCGCAGCGGCCGGGCGGGGATCTGCGCCAGTTCGCACCAGCGGATCACGCCGTCCTCGGCGCCATGAGTGACCCAGACCTCGGATGGCGCCAGTTCCGCCAGCGTGCCGGTCAGCGCCGGCCAATCGACGTGGTCGCTGATGACCAGGGGCAGCTCGACCCCGCGCTGCCGCGCCCGCGCCCGCACCGCCATCCAGCCCGAGGCAAAGCCGATCACCGGGTCGCGGAACCGCTGCACCCAGGGGCTGGCAAAGGCCGATGGCGGCGCGATCACCAGTTGCGCCGCGACATCCTTGGCGGTGGCCGGCACCAGTTCGCCCAGTTCGACACCGCGGGCCGCATAGAAATCGCACAGCACCTTCAGCGCGCCATGGATGGCGATGGGCGCGTCATAGCCGGCCTCGCGCATCAGCGCGATGACATGCTGCGCCTTGCCCAGCGCATAGGCGCCGATCAGATGCGGGCGGTCGGGAAACTCGGCCATGCTGGAGAGCAGCTTCGCCACCTGCGTCGCCGGGTCGGGAAAGCGGAACACCGGCAGGCCAAAGGTCGCCTCGGTCACGAAGACGTCGCAGGGCACCGGCTGGAACGGCGCGCAGGTCGGGTTCGGCTGGCGCGCATAATCGCCCGAGACGACGATGCGCCGGCCCCCGGCCTCGACCGCGATCTGGCTTGACCCCAGCACATGTCCGGCCGGGTGAAAGCCGACGGTGACGCCGCCGATGCGCATCTCGCCATCGGCCACCTGCGTCGCACCGGCAAAGCCGTCGCCCATGCGCAGCCGCATGATCTCCAGCGTCTCGGTAGTGGCCATGACCGCGCCATGGCCAAAGCGGGCATGGTCGGAATGGCCATGCGTGATCAGCGCGCGCTCGACCGGCTTCAGCGGGTCGATGTGAAAGCCGCCCTCGGGGCAGAAAAGACCGGCCTCGGTCGGGAACAGGATGGAATCGGCGCGCATGATCCGAAGATGTAGAACATTTCGTGAAAATCAAGCCGGCGCCAGCGGCCGGCCCTCGAAGATCGTCTCCATCGAGAAAACGCCGGTCACGCGTTCCAGATCCATGTCGGCGATCAGGCGCTTGTAAAGCGCGTCATAGCCCGCCATGCCGCCCACCACCGCCTTGGCCATGTAATCCCATTCGCCGCCGATGCGGTGGAACTCGGTGATCTGCGGCAGCGATTCGATGCGGGCGCGAAAGCGCCGCGCCCAGGCGTCGTCGTGGTGCCGGGTGCGGATCATAACAAAGACCGTCAGCCCCAGCCCCAACGCAGCCGCATCGATGACCGCGCGGCTGCCTTGCAGCACGCCGGCCTCGGTCAACCGCTGCAACCGCCGCCAGCAGGCGTTCTGCGACAGGCCCACGCGCTCGGCCAGTTCGCGCTGCGACAGGCTGGCATCGCGTTGCAACAGCGACAACAGGCGGTTGTCGATTTCATCGATTGAAAAGATCTTGTCGTTCATTTGACAACCAATAATCCGAGTACTCGCGGATATTCAGAATGATTCTTCGCTGGATACGGGTCAAGATGCACGCATGAAGATGAGGAACCCGATGCCGCCTTTCGACAGCTATCTTGCCCGGCTGGGCGACGATCCGATGCAGGTGATCCATGACGGCGTGATCGGCCGCGATGCGGTGATCGACGGACCCTTCGGGCCGCGCCGGATGATCTATGCCGATTACATCGCCTCGGGCCGGGCATTGCAGCCCATCGAGGAATGGGTGATGGAAAACGTCCTGCCCTGGTATGCCAACAGCCATACCGAGGCCAGCCATTGCGGCGGCACGATGACCCGGATGCGCCGCGCGGCGCGCGAAGCGATAGGGTTGTGCACCCATGCCGGCGCCGAGCATGCGGTGATCTTTACCGGCTCGGGGGCGACGCAGGGCATCAACCGGCTGGTGCATCTGATGGCCGCCGGGCGGGGAACCACGGTGCTGCTGGGCCCCTATGAGCATCACTCGAACATCCTGCCCTGGCGCGAAAGCGGCGCCGAGGTGGTGACGATCCCCGAAACCGCGACCGGCGGGCCTGACCTGGCGGCTTTGCGCGCGGCGCTGGCGCGGGCCGAGGGTCCGGTGATCGGCAGTTTCTCGGCCGCCTCGAACGTGACCGGCACGTTGACCGATGTCGCGGCGGTCACGCGCATCCTCAAGGCGGCGGGGGCCAAAGCGGTCTGGGACCATGCCGGCGGCGCGCCCTATCTACCCATCGACATGCGGCTGGGCATGGATGCGGTGGTGATCTCGCCCCACAAGTTCATCGGCGGGCCGGGCGCCTCGGGCATCACCGTCCTGCGCCGCGACGCGGTGGTGGCCGACCGCCCCACCCTGCCCGGCGGCGGCACGGTGCGCTTCGTCTCGCCCGAGAGCCACGACTATGCCCAGTCGCTGGAGGCGCGGGAAGAGGGCGGCACCCCGAACGTGATCGGCGACATCCGCGCCGCTCTGGTCTTTCTGACCAAGGCTGCCGTGGGTCAGGACGCCATCGACGCGCGGAATGCCGAATGGCTGGCGCTGGGGATGGCGCGGCTGCGCCACCATCCGCGCATCGAGCTGCTGGGCAATCCGGATGCGCCGCGCCTGCCCTTCTTCAGCTTCCGCATCCGCGACGGGCGGGGCGGATACATCCACCAGCAACTCGCCACGCGGATGCTGTCGGACCTTTACGGCGTGCAGGCGCGGGGCGGCTGCGCCTGCGCCGGGCCTTACGTCCATCACCTGCTGGGGCTGGAGGCCGAGGATTCGGCCCGGCTGCGCGCCGCCATCCTGGCGGGGGACGAGATCGAGAAGCCAGGCTTCGTGCGGCTGAACCTGTGCTGGGCGGCGCCGCGCACCGAAATCGAGGCGATCCTGGATGCCGTCTGCGACCTGGCCGATCAGGCGGCCGATCATCTGGCGCATTACCGCTGCGACCGGGCGACCGCGATCTTTACCCCGATTGCGGCCGAGTAGCGCAGGGACGCGAGATATATTCCCGCACCAGGGCCACGCGGCGCGGCCGAAAGCTGGTGCCGCCGGGACGCATGGCCCGGATGCGCGGCACATGGAAGGTGCGGAAATCCTCGCGCAGCTTGCAATGCGCCAGCAGCATCATGTGATTGTCGCTGTAGCTGAGGCCCAGCGGCCAGATCTCGCGCGTCGTGGCGGCGTCGTGCAGGTCGAGATAATCGATGACCAGGCTGCACTCTTCCCACAGGGCCGCGCGCAGCAGCGCCATGTCCACCTGCGGGCTGGGACGCTGCGCCGGCGCGCGAAACAGCCGCATGGTGGTGTGCATGGCATGGCGGCCCTGGCTTTCCGGCAAGGTGGCGATGATGCGGGCCAGCGCATCCTCGCCCGCGCGGGTCAGTTCGGGATCGCCCAGCGTGCGCAGCCCCGAAATAGCCAGCAGCAGCGCCTCGATCTCCAGCCGCGAAAAGCTTTGCGGCGGCAGCGCCGGATCCTCGGTCAGCGCATAGCCCAGCCCCGCCTCGCCGTCGATCAGCGCGCCGCCGGCGCGCAGCGTGGCGATGTCGCGGTAAAGCTGGCGGCGCGAGACGCCGGTCTCTTCGGCCAGCCGCGCGGCCGTCACCGGCGCGGGCAGGCGGCGCAGCGCATCCATCAGGCGCATCAGCCGGTCGGTGCGGGACATGCTGTCACCTTCTGTCAGGGGGCCTGCGCCATTCTGCCCCGGTCAACACAGGAGGCCAAGATGCTGACCCTTTATCACGCCCCTAAAAGCCGCTCGTCGAGCATCCTCGTCCTGCTGGACGAATTGGGCATCCTCGACAAGATCGAGATCCGCCGGGTCACCATCCCGCGCCAGGACGGCTCGGGCGGGCGCGATCCGGCCAACCCGCATCCCGAAGGCAAGGTGCCCTATCTGGTCAATGGCGCGGATCATGTGCGCGAACGCGGCGCCATCATGCTTTACCTGACCGACATGTTCCCCGAGGCGGGGCTGGGCCCGCTGCCGGGCGATCCGGGGCGCGGCCAGTATCTAAGCTGGCTCAGCTGGTATCAGGGCGTTCTGGAGCCGGTGGCGATCCTGAATTTCTTCAAGATCGAGCATCCGGCGCTGGAGGCGACCTTTCGCGATTACGACACCGCGATCCAGCGGCTGGACGAGGTGCTGGGCAAGCAGAGCTGGCTGCTGGGCGACCGCCTCTCGGCCGCGGACCTGCTGATCGCCAGCCCTTTCCTGTTCTTCGGCGAAGGCATGCCGCGAACCGCCGCCATCGACGAATGGGCGCGGCGGATTCAGTCCCGACCCTCGATGGCGCGGGCGGCAGGGATCGACGGCTGAGGCGCCGCGGCAGGCAGCTTGGCCAGTTGCACCATCAGGATGCCCGCCGCCACGATCAGCGCGCCGATCACGTCCGAGACGCCGAACCGTTCGCCCAGCAAGGCCGCGGCGATGCCGACGCCGAAGATCGGCGACAGGAAATGAAAGGTCGCCGCCCGCACCGCGCCGATGCGGTTGACCAGCCGGAACCACAGCCAGGTCGCGCCGATGCCGGGCGCGATCACCGTATAGGCAAAGGCCCAGACCAGGCCCGCGCTCCATTCCACCGGGCGACCCCATTCCATCAGCACGGCCGGGATCAGCAGCAGGGCGGCGCCGACCGCCATCTGCAAGCCGACGAGCATCATCATGTTGCGGCTGCCGCCGGCGCCGCGCGCCGCCAGCGTGGCAAAGGTCAGCGCCACCATGCCGATCAGGCACAGGATCACCCCCGGCACGTCCAGCCCGTGCTGAAGCCGCACCCCCATGATCAGCGTGACGCCGGCAACGCCCGCGACCAGCCCGGCCACGGCGATGGGGCGCAGCCGCTCGCCATAAAGCAGCCAGCCCAGGAAGGCGACGACAAGCGGCATCATCGAGGCGATGATGGCCGAGACAGAGGCCTCGACATATTGCATGGCGACCCAGCTGAAGCCCAGGTAAAGCGCGTTCTGGCACAGGCCGAACAGGATCACCGTGCGCCATTCGGTCCTGTTGAGTCGCCAGCTCTGGCCCATCGCTCGGGCCAGCGGAATCGCCACCAGGGCGGACAGGCCGAAACGGATGACCAGCGCGGTCAGCGGCGGGGCGGCCAGGACGATCATGCGCGTCGAGGTGAAGGCCGAGGCCCAAAGGACCGCAAAGCCGAAACCCATCAGAATGGCCCTGAAATCCATGTCGCCCCCCTGCCCTTCCCCATGGGCTAGCAGATGGGTCGGCGGGCGCAAGGGCCGGAACCGGATCGGGGGCCGGATCGGGGGCCCGAAACGAGAGAAGCCGCGCAGGTCATGCGCGGCCCCTTGTGCGGCGAAAGCCGGGATCAGGCGTTCACGCTGTCCTTCAGCGCCTTGGCGATGGTGACCTTGACCACCTTGTCGGCGGGCTTCGTCATCATCTCCTGGGTTTGCGGATTGCGGACCTGACGCTCGGGGCGGGTGCGGCACGCGACCTTGCCGATGCCCGGCAGGGTGAGGGCGCCACCTTCGGCGACCGTGCGCGACACGACGGCCGAAAGCGCGTCCAGAGCCGCGGCGGCGGTCTTCTTGTCGCTGCCCATTTCATCGGCCAGCGTGGCGACGAGCTGGGTCTTGGTCATCGGTTTCGAAGCGGCCTGGGCCATTTTCTGTCTCCTCGTTGTTCCCCGTTCGGGAAATTTTCGGACGCCACCTTGGCGGCACGCCTGCCGCTACACAAGCTTTTTCAGCGCAGATCAAGCTTTTTCGGCGGTTTTCCCCAGCAAACGCTGCGAAATTCGCCGCCAAGGGGCCGTTCTAGAGGAAGGCGGTCTCGTTAAACGAGCGCAACTTGCGCGAGTGGATGCGTTCCAAGGGCGTCTCGCGCAGCTTTTCCATGGCCCGGATGCCGATCAGCAGGTGGTTCGCGACCTGGGTGCGATAGAAATCCGTGGCCATGCCGGGCAGCTTCAACTCGCCATGAAGCGGCTTGTCGCTGACGCAAAGGAGCGTGCCATAAGGCACGCGAAAGCGGAAACCGTTCGCGGCGATGGTGGCGCTTTCCATGTCCAGCGCGATGGCGCGCGATTGCGACAGGCGCTGCACCGGCCCGGACTGGTCGCGCAGCTCCCAGTTGCGGTTGTCGATGGTGGCGACGGTGCCGGTGCGCATGATGCGCTTGAGTTCATAGCCGTCAAGCTGCGTGACCTCGGCCACCGCCTCTTGCAGGGCGACCTGCACCTCGGCCAGGGCGGGGATCGGCACCCAGACCGGCAGGTCGTCGTCAAGCACATGGTCCTCGCGCAGATAGGCATGGGCCAGCACGAAATCGCCAAGGCTCTGGCTGTTGCGCAGCCCGGCGCAATGGCCGACCATCAGCCAGGCATGCGGGCGCAGCACGGCGATATGGTCGGTCGCGGTCTTGGCGTTCGAGGGGCCGACGCCGATATTGACCAGCGTGATGCCGTCGCCATCCGGCCGCTTGAGGTGATAGGCCGGCATCTGCGGCATCTTGGCGCCGGTGGCGATGATGTCCTCGGGACGCTCCAGGATCTGGTTTCCGGGCGCGACGAAGCCCGTATAGCCCGAGTTCGGGTCGGCCAGCGCGCGGCGGGCGAAGGCCTCGAACTCGTCCACATAGAACTGGTAGTTCGTGAACATCACGAAATTCTGGAAATGCTCGGGCAGGGTCGCGGTGTAATGCGCCAGCCGCGCCAGCGAGTAATCGACGCGCTGCGCGGTAAAGGGCGCCAGCGCATGGCTGCCATCCGGGTTCGGCCCGGCGATGCCGTTCACGATATCGTCGTTCATCGTGTTCAAGTCCGGCACGTCGAAGACATCGCGCAGCGAATAGTCCAGCACGCCTTCCTGCGGGACGTTCAGGTCGCTTTGCGTCGCCACGGCGAAATGCACCGGCATCGGCGTGCCGCTTTCGCCGATCGCCACCGGCACGCCGTGATTGCGCATGAGCAGGCCGATCTGTTCCGTCAGGTAGCCGCGGAACAGGTCGGGCCGGGTGATCGAGGTCGAATAGGTGCCCGGCAGCGCGACATGGCCGAAGGACAGGCGCGAATCCGTCTTGGAATGGATCGGCACGGTCATGCGCAGTTCCGGGTAGAAGGCGCGATAGCGCGCCGCCGGCCGGCCGCCTTGCAGCGTGGCAAGGAAACGATCCAGCAGGAAATGCGACGCACGGTCGTAAAGCTCGATCAGCCGCGCCACGGCGGCGGCCGGGTCGTCGAAATAGACGCGCTCGGCGGGCTCGGGCGTCTCGATGGGAAGTCTCCGGCTGTCGGTCAACATGCGCGCTCTCCAGTTTCGGCGGAGAGTGCCAGCGCCGCCGCGGGCTGGCAAGCCGGCACCGGACGCCTTATCTGAGGGACGAAGGAGTGATCCGCATGGAATTTTCCGTTCTCGATCTGGCGGTGGTGGCCGAGGGCTCGGACGCCCGGCAGGCCATCGCCAATTCCGTCGCGCTGGCGCAAGCCGCCGAGGGATGGGGCTACAGCCGCTTCTGGCTGGCCGAACATCACAACATGCCCGGCATCGCCAGCGCCGCCACCGCGGTGCTGATCGGCCATGTGGCGGACCATACCAGGGCGATCCGCGTCGGTGCCGGCGGGGTCATGCTGCCCAATCACGCACCGCTGGCCATCGCCGAACAGTTCGGCACGCTGGCGACGATCCACGGACCGCGCATCGACCTGGGCCTGGGCCGCGCGCCGGGCGGCGACGGTGCGGTGATGCACGCATTGCGCCGGTCGATGCAGCGCAACGAGGATTTCCCCAACGACGTGGTCGAGCTTCTGCGCTATCTCGGCCCGCCGCGCCCCGGCGCCCCGGTCGCGGCCCATCCGGGCGAGGGCACGAACGTGCCGGTCTGGATCCTCGGCTCGTCGCTTTACGGCGCCAGCCTCGCCGCTGCGCTTGGCCTGCCCTATGCCTTTGCCAGCCATTTCGCCCCCGGCGATCTGGAAGAGGCGCGGCGGCTTTACCGCGAGCGGTTCCAGCCCACCGAATTCGGCGAAAAGCCGCGCTTCATGCTGGCGGTGAACGTCATCGCCGCCGAGACCGATGCCGAGGCGCAGCGGTTGCGCAGCAGCCAACAGATCAGCTTTGCCCGGCTGCGGCTGGGCATGCCCGGCCTGCTGCCGCCGCCGGTCGACGACGTGCTGGACGCGATCCCGGTGCGCATCCTGCCCACGGTCAACGCCGCGCTGGCCATCAGCGCCGTCGGCAGCCCCCAGACCGTCGCGGCCGAACTGGACCGGCTGATCGCCCGCCACCAGCCCGACGAGCTGATTCTCGTCGGCAATATCTACGACCAGGCCGCACGGCACCGTTCCTTTGCCATCGCGGCCGAGATCCTGCGGGGGCGCACATGATGAGGATGCTGGTCTTCGGTCACGGCTATTCTGCCGGTTTCCTGACCCCCTTGCTGCTGGCCGAGGGCTGGCAGGTCACCGGCACCACCCGAGGCGCGACGGATCGCGTGGCGCAGGCCGGGGCCGAGCCGCTGCGCTGGCCGGGGCAAGAGGATGCCGTGCGCGAGGCCATCGCCCAAGCCGACGCGATCCTGGTCTCGGTCGGACCGGAACAGGGCGCGGACCCGGTGCTGGCAGCCTTCGGCACCGAGATCGCCGCCGCCCGGCCGCGCTGGCTGGGCTATCTTTCCACCACCGGGGTCTATGGCGACCGGGACGGCGGCTGGGTCGACGAGGACACGCCCTGCACCCCCTCGACCCGGCGTGGGCGCGAGCGGGTCGCGGCCGAGCTGGGCTGGCAGGCATTGGCCGCCGAACACGGCCTGCCGCTGCATATCTTTCGCCTTGCCGGGATCTACGGACCGGGCCGCGGCCCCTTTGCCAAGGTGCGGGCGGGCACGGCGCGGCGCATCGTCAAGCCCGGCCAGATCTTTTCCCGCATCCATGCCGAGGACATCGCGCAGGTGCTGCTGGCCTCGATCAAGGCGCCGCATCCCGGCGCGATCTACAATGTCTGCGACGACGATCCCGCCCCGCCCGAGGCGGTGATCGGCCATGCGGCGGAACTGCTGGGCCTGCCCATGCCCCCCGCCGAAGACTATGCCAGCGCCGAGATGACGCCGATGGCGCGCAGCTTCTATGCCGAGAACAAGCGCGTCTCGAACCACCGCATCAAGCGGGAACTGGGCGTGACCCTGCGCTATCCCGACTATCGCGCCGGGCTGGCCGCGCTGGCGCGAGCCGAGGGGATCCCTGCCTAGGGCGCGATCGAGCAGCAGCCCGTCAACATGCGCGAGGGCTGCTCTTGCCCGTCCAGGATCACGCTGACCGCCAGCGCATGGCCGCGGTCCGACATACCGTCCGAACATTGCTCGGGCCGCATGAACGCCGTAAGCCGCCCCTTGTCATCGCCGGCGATGATGCCCCGCGTGGGCTCGCCCTCGATGCCGCGGTCCATGACCTTGCGCAGCGAAAGCTGGCGCTCCGGCGCATCGGGCTCGCTGAAGACCAGCCCTTTCTGCACCGTCTTGACCGACCAGAAGGGCTCGGTTCCGCTGCAACGCAGCGCCAGCGGCAGTTCGGCCGGCTTCCAGACCGTGGCCTGCGGCTTGAGAAAGCGCAGCGCCACCCAGCCCGTGGTCTCGCCCACGTTCACCAGCCCCCACTTGCCCGAGGCGTCGCGGTCCAGCAACTCGACGCCCTTGGCGGTCGAGGCAAGCCGGCCGATGATCTTGGCCTGGCCGTCCGGCGCCTCGCGCACGTTCAGCTTGTCCCAGGTCTCGACCACGGTGACGTCGAACAGGTTCGGCAGATAATCCTGCGCCTGCACCGCCAGCGGCGCGGCAAGGACGAGGCCGGTCAAAAGGATACGCAGCATTGTCACCTCTCAGGCACGTTTCGCCAGCGCCACGCCCAGGACTTCCAGCACCTTGGCCTCGATGTCGGGGGCGGACATGCGGGCCTCGCGATACATGGCCTCGGGGCTGGCATGGTCGATGAAAGTGTCGGGCAGCACCATCTGGCGGAAGCGCAGCCCGCCGTCGAACACGCCCTCGTCCGCAAGCAGTTGCGCGACCAGGCTGCCGAAGCCGCCGACCGCGCCCTCTTCGATGGTGATCAGCGCCTCATGCGTGCGGGCAAGGCGCAGGATCAGATCGCGGTCCAGAGGCTTGGCGAAGCGGGCATCGACCACCGTCGGGCTGACGCCACGCGCCGCCAGCGACTCGCGCGCGCGCATGACTTCCGACAGCCGGGTGCCGAAGGACAGGATGGCGACGCCCTTGCCTTCGGCCATGACCCTGCCCTTGCCGATCTCCAGCACCTCGCCGCGCTCGGGCATCTCGACGCCGGTGCCCTCGCCGCGCGGATAGCGGAAAGCAATGGGCCCCTCGTCATGGGCCGCCGCGGTGGCGACCATATGGACCAGATCCGCCTCGTCGGCGGCAGCCATGACCACCATGCCGGGCAGGTTCGCCAGGAATGCGACGTCATATGCGCCGGCATGGGTCGCGCCATCGGCGCCGACCAGGCCGGCGCGGTCGATGGCAAAGCGCACCGGCAGGCGCTGGATCGCCACGTCGTGCACGACCTGGTCGTAGCCGCGCTGCAGGAAGGTCGAATAAAGCGCGCAGAACGGCTTCATCCCCCCCGCCGCCAGCCCGGCCGAGAAAGTCACGGCATGCTGCTCGGCAATGCCCACGTCGAAGCAGCGGCGCGGGAAACGCTCGGCCATCAGGTTCAAGCCGGTCCCGTCCGGCATGGCGGCGGTGACGGCGACGATGCGGGCGTCGCGGCTGGCCTGATCGACCAGCGCGCGGGCAAAGACCAAGGTATAGCTGGGCGCGTTCGATTTCGCCTTGGCCTGCGCGCCGGTCTCGACGTCGAATTTCGCCGTGGCGTGCCCCTTGTCGGCGGCGCGCTCGGCCGGGCCGTAGCCCTTGCCCTTGCGGGTCACGACATGCAGCAGAACCGGCCCCGTCGCCCGTGCCTTGACCGTGCGCAAAAGCGGCAGAAGCTGGTCGAGGTCGTGGCCGTCGACCGGGCCGATATAGGAGAACCCCAGTTCCTCGAACAGGGTGCCGCCGACGGTCATGCCCTTGAGCATCTCCTTGGCGCGGCGCGCGCCCTCTTGCAGCGTGGGCGGCAGGAAGCCGACGGCGCCCTTGGCCACGGCCTTCAGGTCCTGGAACGGGCCCTCGGCGTAAAGCCGGGTCAGATAGCGCGACAGCGCCCCGGTGGGCGGCGCGATGGACATCTCGTTGTCGTTCAGCACCACGAACAGCCGCTTGCCCAGGTCGCCCGCATTGTTCAGCGCCTCGAAGGCCATGCCCGCGCTCATCGCGCCGTCGCCGATCACCGCGATGGCATCGCCCGGATCGCCGCCCAGTTCGCGCGCCATGGCAAAGCCCAGCGCCGCGCTGATCGAGGTCGAGCTGTGCCCGGCGCCGAACGGGTCATAGGGGCTTTCCGACCGCTTGGTGAAGCCGGAAAGCCCGCCCTCCATCCGCAGGGTGCGGATGCGGTCGCGCCGCCCGGTCAGGATCTTGTGCGGATAGCACTGATGGCCCACGTCCCAGATGATCTTGTCGCGCGGCGCGTCAAAGACCGCATGCAGCGCCACGGTCAGCTCGACCACCCCCAGCCCGGCACCCAGATGGCCGCCGGTCACGGAAACGGCGCTGACCGTCTCGGCCCGCAACTCGTCGGCAAGCTGGCGCAGCTCGCGATCGGTCAGATCCTTGAGGTCGGATGGCAGATGCACCCGGTCCAGGATCGGCGTCGAAGGGCGGTCGGAAGTCTCATGGGTCATGGCTTGCCCCTCTCCGGGCGGGCTGTCAGGCGTCGCGTTCGATAACGAAACGCGCAAGCTGCCGCAAGTTTCCTGCGCCCTCGCCATAGGGTTCCAGCGCTGTTTCGGCATTGCGCACCAGCGTGCGCGCCTTGTCCCGCGCCCCTTCGAGGCCCAGCAACGACACGAAGGTCGCCTTGTTGGCGGCGCCGTCCTTGCCGGTGCGCTTGCCGGTGTCGGCCTCGTTGCCGGTCACGTCCAGGACATCGTCATGGATCTGGAAGGCAAGGCCCAGGTTGCGGGCATACTCCGCCAGCGGTCCGGTATCCTGCCCCGCCATGACGGCGCCGGCGGTGGCGGAGAACTGGATCAGCGCCCCGGTCTTGGCTTGTTGCAGCCGCTTGATGGCCATCAGGTCCAGGGGCTCGACGGCGGTCTCGGCGGCGATGTCCAGCGCCTGCCCCCAGACCATGCCGCGCCCGCCGACCGCCTCGGAAAAGCCGCTTACCAGCGCCAGGCGTATCTCGGGCGCGCCGATCTGCGCATCGGTCAAGAGGCCGAAGGCCAGGCTTTGCAGCGCATCGCCGGCCAGGATCGCGGTCGCCTCGGACCATCGCACATGCACGGTGGGCAGGCCCCGGCGCAGGTCGTCGTCATCCATCGAGGGCAGGTCGTCATGCACCAGGCTATAGGCATGCAACGCCTCGACCGCCGCCGCGACGGGCAGCGATTCCCGGTCGCGCAGCCCGAACAGCCGCGCCGATTCCATCACCAGGAAGGCGCGGATGCGCTTGCCGCCGATGCAGGCATAGCGCATCGCATCGGTCAGCTCGCCCTCGGGCAGGCCGGCCATGGCCCCGTCCAGCGCAGCCTGCACCTGCGTCTTTACCTCATCGAGGCGGTCCAGCATCACAGCCCCTCGGCCGGCACGGTGCCCGTGGGTTGGCCATTGGCGGCCAGCGTGATCTTTTCGACCCGCTCCTCGGCCTCGCGCAGGCGCTTGTCGCAATGCGCCCGCAACGCTGCGCCGCGTTCGTAAAGCTTGATCGATTCCTCCAGCGTGGCCTCGCCATGCTCCAGACGACCGACGGTCGCCTCAAGCTCTTTCATCGCCTCCTCGAAGGACATGTTCTCGATCTCGGTCCCGGTCACGCGGCAGTCTCCCTCAGCACATCGACATGGGCGCGCGCCGAGCGGCCCAGAGCGGCCAGATCATAGCCCCCTTCCAGCGCCGATACCACCGGGGCCGAACAGGCCGCCGCCGTATCGCAGATCATCCGGGTGATGGCGGTGAAATCACCATCGTCCCACATGAGCGAGGCCAGCGGGTCCTCGGCATGCGCATCGAAGCCGGCCGAGACCAGCACCAGTTGCGGCCGCCACGCCTCGACCCGGGCGCAGATCGCCTGCCAGACCGCGCGGGCCTCGCCCCCGCCGCTGCCCGGCGCCAGCGGGAGGTTGACGACCTGCCCATGCGCCCCCCGCTCCGACGGCGCACCCGTGCCGGGATAAAGCGGCACCTGATGCGTCGAGGCGAACAGCGCCCGCCGCTCGTCCCACAGCACGTCCTGCGTGCCGTTGCCGTGATGCACGTCGAAATCCAGCACCGCCACCCGGTCCAGCCCGTGATGCTCCAATGCCCGCAGCGCCCCGATCGCGACCGAGGAAAAGATGCAGAACCCCATGGCCATCATGCGCTCGGCATGATGGCCCGGCGGTCGCATGGCGACAAAGGCGCTGGGCGCCTCGCCCGCCAGCACCGCATCCACGGCGGCGCAGACCCCGCCGACGGCATGGCGCGCCGCATTCAGGCTGCCCGGCGACAGATAGGTGTCCGAATCGAGCATGCTCCAGCCCTCGCCCGGCGCCTTCCGGCGCAGGAGCGACAGGTATTCGGGAGGATGGGCGCGCAGAATGTCCTGATCCGCCGCCTCGGGCGCCTCGCGCCGCTCAAGATCCGCCCCGTCAAGCGCCGCCAGCACGGCATCCAGCCGGGCCACCTGTTCGGGATGGCTGGGCGGCGTCACATGCGAAAGCCCCGAGGGATGCGTGTAAAGCAAGGTCATCCACCCAAGGATTATGTGCAGCTTCCCCACGCGGCAAGCCAATCTTGCGCACCCGGCCCCGCAGGGACGGGAAAACGGCTCCCTTGCTGCGCCCGTGCGCAATGACGCCGCCGGAAACCCGCCCTTTTTCCGTTTTCCAAATACCCTCGGGGGGTCCGGGGGCAGACAGCCCCCGGCGGCCGCGACGCAAGCGCCGCCCTCAGACCGTCAGCCGCTGTCCGTCATGGCCCGCGATGCGCAACGCCATCAGCGTGCCCTCGGGCATGTCGCGGTCGAAGGCGACTTCGGTGAAATGCTCCGTCCGGCCCAGGCGCGGCCCCTCGGTCAACACCATGCGCGCCTCGCCGAGCTGGGCCTGCAAATGCCGGGCCAGCGCCGCATCGCCCGCCGCCCGCAGCCGGGCCGCGCGCTCCTTGATCGCCGGGCCGGGCACGCGCGGCATCCGCGCCGCCGGGGTGCCCTTCCGCGCCGAATAGGGAAACACATGCAGGAAGGTCAGCCCGCAATCCTCGACCAGCTTCAGGCTGTTCTCGAACATCGCCTCGGTCTCGGTCGGGAAGCCGGCGATGATGTCGGCGCCGAAGGCGATGCCGGGACGCAGCCGCCGCGCCTCTTCGCAGAACCGGATGGCGTCGTCGCGCAGGTGGCGGCGCTTCATCCGCTTCAGGATCATGTCGTCGCCCGCCTGCAGGGACAGGTGCAGATGCGGCATCAGCCGGGGCTCGGTGGCGATGGCCAGCATCAGGTTCTCGTCGGCCTCGATCGAATCGATCGAGCTGATCCGCAGCCGCGGCAGGTCCGGCACCAGCCGCAGGATGCGCATGACCAGGTCGCCCAGCCGCGGCTGCCCCGGCAGGTCGGCCCCCCAGGAGGTCAGGTCCACCCCGGTCAGCACCACCTCGTTGAAGCCGCGGTCCCGCAGCCGCTTGATCTGATCGACCACGACCCCAGCCGGCACCGAGCGCGAATTGCCGCGGCCGTAGGGGATGATGCAGAAGGTGCAGCGATGATCGCAGCCGTTCTGCACCTGCACATAGGCGCGATGCCGGCCGAAACCGTCGATCAGGTGCCCGGCGGTTTCCTTGACCGACATGATGTCGTCGACCTGCACCTTCTCGGTCTCGCCGATCAGGTCGGGGGCCTGCATCGCGGCCCAGGTCGCGGGCTGCATCTTCTCGTGGTTGCCGATCACGCGGCTGACCTCGGCCATGGCGGCGAATGTCTCGGGCTCGGTCTGCGCCGCGCAGCCGGTGACGATGACCGGGGCGCCCGGGTTCTCGCGCGCCAGCCGGCGGATCTCCTGCCGGGCCTTGCGCACCGCCTCGGCCGTCACCGCGCAGGTGTTCACGATCACCGCGCCTTGCAGCCCGGCGGCCTCGGCCATCTCGCGCATGGCCTCGGTCTCATAGGCGTTCAGCCGACAGCCGAGGGTCGCGAAAACCGGGGGCTTCAGATCCTTCATCCCCGCCAGACCCCGTCGAAGACATGCGCGGTCGGCCCGGTCATCCAGACCCCGTCCTCGCGCCAGTCGATCTCCAGCACGCCGCCGGGCACGTTGACCCTGACGCGCCGCCCGGTCAGCCCGCGCCGCGCCGCCGCCACCACCGCCGCACAGGAGCACGACCCCGAGGCCAGGGTGATGCCGGTGCCGCGTTCCCAGATGCGCAGGATGATCTCGTCCGGCGAAACGACCTGCACCAGCTCGACATTCGTCCGCTGCGGATAAAGCGGATGATGCTCATGCGCGGGGCCGAAGCGTTCCAGGTCCACCGCCGCCGCATCGGGCACGAAGAAGGTCATGTGCGGATTGCCCATGCCCGTCGCCACCGGATCGCCCGGAACGGGCAGGTGCAGCGTATCGACATCCTCGGCCAGCGGAATCCCGGCCCAGTCCAGCACCGGCGCGCCCATGTTGACCCGCGTCAGCCGGTCCCCGGCATCCTCGGCCGCAAGCACCGCGTGATCGGTGGCGAGCCGCAGCGCGCGGGCGCCCGTTTCGTCCATGAGAAAGCGGGCGACGCAGCGCGTGGCATTGCCGCAGGCCGCCGAAAGCGAGCCGTCCGCGTTGAAGAACACCAGCCGCGCATCGGCATTCTCGCCGGGCAGGATGACGGCCAGCTGGTCGAAGCCGACGCCGCGATGGCGGTCGGCGATGGCGGCCACGGTCGCGGCATCGGGCAGCGCGCCGGTCCGGCGGCTGTCGATCACCACGAAGTCGTTGCCGAGCCCGTGCATCTTCATGAAGGGCAGAGGAATGCTCTGGCCGAGGTTTTGCTGGTGTTCCATGGCGGTGACATACTCCTGCCGGAAAGATTCTGCCAGAGGCGGTGATTTTTCCGCTTGACCCTGTCAGCCGCCGACCGTAGTTAGCCCCCCGTGCGATGGGCCCGTAGCTCAGTTGGTAGAGCAACTGACTTTTAATCAGTGGGTCACAGGTTCGAATCCTGTCGGGCTCACCACTGAACTTCCTTACATGACAAGCGGTTACGAGAAACTGCCTGCGAGGCGGTTTCAGCGCTAACAATGTGCCAGCGGACAGCCAGCGGACATTTTCACGGTGATGCCCTGGCTCGAATCTAGCGCCAGCGCGCCGCGCGCCAACTGGCGGCGATGGCCTCGACCTCGTCGCAAAAGCAGCGCTCGCCCCTGCTCTCATCGATCCGGGTCTTGGCATAGGCGGGCGACCAGGGCGTGTGATAGATCCGCTCGCCCTTCTTCGAGATGTTGCCCTTGATCGGACAGCCCTCGGACGCCTCTGCGACAGCCCGCGACCAGCGGTCGGCGCGATACTCCCAGGCGGGCAGAAATTCGCTTAGCTAGACGAGTAAGTCGCCGTCCACCACCACGGCACGGCAGGCAATCAAAGGGCTACCGTCAGTCGCGGCCCAGGTGACGGCGGGCATCGCCAGCACCGCGCCAACGACCAAAGCCCTAACCGCAGCGATTCCCGCGATTGTCGCGATTCCAGTCCCGATAGGGGCATCAAAATCGCGATAATCGCTACGCACTGCCGTCAGGATTGCGGCGGAGGGCGTGGCCCGCCGATCAACTATCGCAGGCACAGCCGACGCCTTTGCGGCATTGTTTGTCCCGGCTGATGCAACTGTCGCCGCAGGCTTTGCCCTTGCTGCACATCTTGCAGCAGGAGGCATCCAGGAGGGCCGCATCAGGGCCTCCGAGGTCCAGCAGGCGTTGCCGGGCGTCCTGGATGTCCTCTGTCGTCAAGGCCCCGAGGACGGGCACGGCGCCGTCATCCGCAAACGAGGGCAGGGAAAAGCAGACGAGGAACACAATGAGGAAAGGGCGCATCGGACTTCTTAACGATTTGTTAACCTTTTCCTGATAGGCGGCTTTCCGCTGATTCGCCAAGAATCAGGAGCATTGCAGACTGGCGCCGACAGGCCGGTCTGCTCGCACTGTGCGGGCATTGTTACGCCCCGAGCATTTCCATCTTTCTCGACTTGCGATTGTCGCTGTTCCGCGATTCTCGGCCCTCGGGGCATCAGAAGGGGCGCCCCGGCTGGGCTTTTGCGCCAGCGAGGAATGCAATCCGCTGCCATTCGGTTGCGATTTTGCCATATGAGGCTGCCGGGAAGCGGAAGCTGCTACGCCGCCACATCCGCTGCAAACCTCACCTGTGCAGCGGAACTAGCAGCAGACGCAGACCGGGGAGCGCTTAGGCGCCGGGAAGCCGCTCAAGCTCGGGAAAGGGCTGCCACTGAATGTCCGCGCGGTCACAGAGGGGGTGATCCAGGCTGCCGCCGGCAATCTTCCCGTCACGGATCGGGATGCCTATGCTGTGCAGCCCGAGGTAGCGGCCGGAGACATCCTTGCTGTCGGCGCGGACGCAAACGCCTTGCAGCCCATCCGGCAGGGTCGCCACATTGGAAATCTCGGCATCGCGGATCGAGGCGGGGTCATAGATGAGTTCTTTGGCGCCAGCGACGATCTCGGCCTTCAAGGCGGCGCCAGGCGGCGTGGAGCGCGCAATGATTTCGCTGTAGTTGTCCGATGCGGTGCAGGCCGCGAACAGCAACGGCCCGACAATCAGAATGGCTTTGTTCTGCATGATCCACCTTCCCTCCAGAGACCGGGCATAGGCTAGGAAGTCCAAGAGCGCGGGACAAGCGATAACCGGACTGCAGTGCTTTCCTGTCATTCGGTTGCCGGAACGGGGGAGGGTTCCTGTAACGGCAAAGCCCCCGCATGATGCGAGGGCTCGCGGCGGCCAATGCGCTCTTGTTCACCCCTTCCGGGTTGGGCCGAGAAATCAGCGGTCAGGCGTGCCAGGGCGACGGCCCGGCGCTACGAGACCCCGAGGTCGCCAGCACCAGCGGCGGCTCCCTGGGAAAGGACCGGATATCGAACCACTTGAAGCAGGTGCCGTTCGTGTTCATCCGGTCGCCCGACGAGATGGGATAGCCGTTCGAGGCGTGGCGGATCAGCCCGACCCGGAAGGCCCGCAGGTCCAGGAGCCACCACAGGTCAAAGCCCGTCCCGGCCGCGTTGGCATGACCGTAGAACAGCCGGTCGCCCTCGCCGTTCACAATCTTGGCCAGTTCGGTGGGCTGGCTCTAGGCCGTGTTGACAAACGGGGTTCACCGGGCGGGCTGAACATGATTCAAGCTGGTATCTGCGACGGAGACCAGCTTGGCACGAGACCTGATGTCGGACGGGGAATGGGCGATCCAT
>NZ_JASSPE010000022.1:0-58346 GCF_030234105.1 Paracoccus sp. SSJ
GCGTCGTTATAGGATTTCCAGTTGGTCGTACGGTAGCGGGCAGGTTCGGGCTTGCTCATGGCAGGCTCTTAACCCACCGGATTCACGCCGTGAATCCCGGAAGCTCATGAGTTCTGCAACAACGCTGTCCAGAGGCAATGTCGCATGCGATCGCATCGGCAATCTCGCGGAAGTCACTCATTCAATTGCTCCGAGTGCAATATTTATTTTGCACCGATATCGTAGTCGGGGCAATATTACTAGGGAACCTGTCTGGAGCGTTTTTTTAATGGTGTCCCTGGTTAGTTTGTCAGCTTTTGCATTGGTTTCGCTTGGGATGGTGCTCACCCCAGGCCCCAACATGATCTATTTGCTAACGCGTTCTATTCTTCAGGGGCGGAAGGCGGGGTTTATTTCGTTGCTCGGGGTAATACTCGGCTTCGTCTTCTACATGGTGAGCGCAGCATTCGGGCTAACAGCGATCCTGCTGGCCGTACCTTACGCATACGAAACTCTTCAGTGGGCCGGCGCGGCGTATCTCCTCTATCTGGCGTGGAACGCCATCAGACCTGGCGCAACGTCTGTCCTCTCTCCAAGAACTGATTTGGGCATTGATGGCCCCCGAAAACTGTTCCTCATGGGATTTGTCACCAACCTACTGAATCCGAAGATCGCACTGCTTTATCTTTCGTTGCTTCCTCAATTTATCGATCCGACGAAAGGGCATCTTCTGCTTCAGAGTTTCACATTGGGCCTGACGCAGATTGCGGTGAGCTTTTCCGTCAATCTCGCAATCGTTTGTACGGCAGGGTCTGTGGCGAGTTGGTTCTCGACACGTCCGACCTGGTTGAAATTCCAGCGACGAATGATGGCAGGTGTTTTGGCTGCGCTAGCCGTCAAGTTGGCGCTCGATCATCAGGGGCCGTGAAGAGACCGATGAGCGCGCCTTTCCTTTCTCTATCGTTTCAATGCCTGCCGCTGCTCATACCGCCATCCGCCGCGAGCCGGAATTGCCCGAGCATGAAGAAATCCTGCCGCCGCCGCCATCGCCCGCCCAGGAGTTCGAGCTTCTGGACGACGAACCCGATGTCGACGCCGCCAAGGCCAACGCCATGCGGGCGCGGATGCGGATGGTCGCGCGGCAAGCCTCGCTCGACCCCGGCGACGGCATAGAGCTTTGAGGAGCCGCCCATGACGCCCCGCACCCGCATGAACGTCTATTTCGACCCGGCCTTGCTCAAGCAGGTCGAGGCGCTGGCGCTGCGCCGGAACATCTCCAAATCCGCCATCGTCGAAGCCGCTGTGGCGTCCTTCCTCTCCGGCGATACGACCGAGAAGCTGGAGGCGGCGATGTCGCGCCGCCTCGACAAGCTCGGCCGCCAGATCGACACGCTCGATGAAGATCTCGCCGTGCTCGGCGAGGCCGTCTCGCTGTTCGTCCGCTATTGGCTGACCTTTACCCCGGTTCTGCCCGACGCCGCGCAGGCGTCGGGCCGCGCCAAGGGCCTGGAGCGGTTCGAGGGCTTCATGCAGACGCTCGGCAAGCGCCTTGCGACCGGCGACAGGTTCCTGAAAGAGCTTTCGCGCGATCTCGATTCGGTTCGGCTAGGTCGCGAAGATCTCGCGCCGCAGACCAACAGCGACCCAGCAGAATAACCGACCCATCCTATTCGCCGCCGATGGCCGCCGATCCCCGCACGGCTTTAGATACTTGTTGAACCGGCCTGATTTCAGGCTCTTTTAATCGACCCCGATCCGGGGACCGTTTGTCGCGCCTCGTGAGGAAACGGGGCCGATATGATTGCCAGCCATCAAAAACCGGAAGCCATTGCACGCGGCGCGCGCATGTTGCGCACCGCGCTCGGCCCGGCCATCGCGCGCTATCTCGACGACGCCAGCATCGTCGAAGTCATGCTCAATCCTGATGGGCGCATCTGGATCGACCGCCTCTCCGAAGGACTTTCCGACACCGGCGAAACCCTCTCGCCCGCCGATGGCGAGCGCATCGTGCGCCTGGTCGCCCATCATGTCGGCGCGGAGGTTCATGCCCGGTCCCCGCGCGTCTCGGCCGAGCTGCCGGAAACCGGCGAGCGGTTCGAGGGCCTGTTGCCGCCTGTCGTCGCCGCACCCGCCTTCGCCATCCGCAAGCCCGCCGTCGCCGTCTTCACGCTCGACGATTATGTGCGCGCCGGCATCATGCGCGCCGATCAGGCCGTGACCCTGCGCGAAGCGGTCACGGCGCGCGCCAACATCCTCGTCGCGGGCGGCACCTCGACCGGCAAGACCACGCTGACCAATGCGCTGCTCGCCGAGGTGGCGAAGACGGCCGATCGCGTCGTCATCATCGAGGACACACGCGAACTGCAATGCGCCGCGCCGAACCTCGTCTCCATGCGGACCAAGGAAGGCGTCGCCACGCTCTCCGATCTCGTGCGGTCCTCGCTGCGCCTGCGTCCCGACCGCATCCCCATCGGCGAGGTGCGCGGCTCCGAGGCGCTGGACCTCCTCAAAGCCTGGGGCACCGGCCATCCCGGCGGCGTCGGAACGATCCACGCCGGCACCGGCATCGGCGCGCTGCGCCGGCTCGAACAGCTCATTCAAGAGGCCGTCGTCACCGTCCCGCGCGCGCTGATCGCCGAGACGATCGACCTCGTGGCCGTCCTCTCCGGCCGCGGCTCCGCGCGCCGGCTCGCCGAACTCGCCCGTGTCGATGGGCTCGGCCCGGACGGGGATTACCGCATCAGCCCCGCAACCCCTGACCATATTGGAGACCCTTCATGATCCGCATTCCCATGCGCGTCCGTCGCACCGTCGCGACCGCTGCTGCCGTCACCTATGTCAATCTCGTCCTCGTTCCTGCTGCGCACGCCTCCGGCTCCTCGATGCCGTGGGAAGCGCCACTTCAGAAAATCCTTCAGTCGATTGAAGGCCCCGTGGCCAAGATCGTCGCCGTCATTATCATCATCGCAACGGGCTTGGCGCTCGCCTTCGGCGATACGTCCGGCGGCTTCCGCAAGCTGATCCAGATCGTGTTCGGCCTGTCGATCGCATTTGCGGCCAGCTCGTTCTTCCTCAGCTTCTTCAGCTTCGGCGGCGGGGCGCTCGTCTGATGGCGGTCGCTTTCGAACAACTGGATGTGCCGGGATTCACCGTCCCGGTTCACCGCGCGCTGACCGAGCACATCCTGCTCGGCGGTGCGCCAAGGAGCATCGCGATCCTTAACGGGACGCTGGCCGGGGCTGTGGGCCTCGGCTTGCGCCTCTGGCTGGTCGGCCTCGCCATCTGGGCCATCGGCCACTTCGCAGCCGTCTGGGCCGCGAAACGCGATCCGCTCTTCGTGGAAGCCGGCCGCCGGCATCTGCGCATCCCCGCCAACCTGTCGGTCTGAAGGAGGCGCACATGATGAACCTCGCCGAGTATCGCCGCAGCGCCAGCCGCCTTGCCGATTTCCTGCCATGGGCCGCGCTGGTCGGCCCCGGCGTCGTCTTGAACAAGGACGGCTCTTTCCAGCGCACCGCGACGTTTCGCGGTCCCGATCTCGACAGCGCCGTCGCCGCCGAGCTGGTCGCGGTCGCTGGCCGTATCAACAACGCTTTCCGCCGTCTCGGCTCCGGCTGGAGCATCTTCGTCGAAGCCCAGCGCCACGAGGCCGCAACCTATCCGGCGGACCAATTCCCCGATGCCGCTTCCGGCCTGGTCGATGCCGAGCGCAAGGCCGATTTCGAGGAAGAAGGCGTTCACTTCGTCTCCGGCTACTACCTGACCTTTCTCTATCTGCCGCCGGCCGAGGAAGCCGCCCGCGCCGAGACCTGGCTATACGAAGGCCGCGAGCGCTCCGGCGTCGATCCGCATGAGATCCTGCGCACCTTCATGGACCGCACCGATCGCGTACTGGCGCTGCTCGACGGCTTCATGCCGGAATGCGCCTGGCTCAATGACAGCGAGACGCTGACCTACCTTCATTCGACCGTCTCGACCAACCGGCATCGCGTGCGAGTGCCCGAGACCCCGATCTATCTCGATGCGCTGCTCGCCGACCAGCCGCTGACCGGCGGGCTGGAACCGCGCCTCGGCTCCGAGCATCTGCGCATCCTCACCGTGATCGGCTTTCCGACCGCGACGACTCCCGGTCTGCTGGACGACCTCAACCGTCTGGCCTTTCCGTATCGATGGAGCACGCGGGCGATCCTGCTCGACAAAACCGACGCGACAAAGCTGCTGACCAAAATCCGCCGCCAGTGGTTCGCGAAGCGGAAGAGCATTGCCGCGATCCTCAAAGAGGTGATGACCAACGAGGCATCGGCGCTGGTCGACACCGACGCCGCGAACAAGGCGGCCGATGCCGATCTCGCCTTGCAGGAACTTGGTCAGGACGTCGCCGGCCTGGCCTATGTCACCGCGACGATCGCGGTATGGGACGCCGATCCGCGTCTCGCCGACGAGAAGCTGCGCCTAGTCGAGAAGGTCATTCAGGGCCGCGATTTCACGGCCATGATCGAAACCGTCAATGCGGTCGATGCCTGGCTCGGCTCGCTCCCCGGACATGCCTACGCCAACGTCCGCCAGCCGCCCATCTCGACGCTCAATCTCGCCCACATGATCCCCCTCTCTGCCGTGTGGGCGGGGCCGGAACGGGATGAGCATTTCGGTGCGCCCCCCTTGCTGTATGGCAAGACCGAAGGCTCGACCCCGTTTCGGCTAAGCATCCACGTCGGCGATGTCGGCCACACGCTGGTCGTCGGCCCGACCGGCGCGGGCAAATCCGTGCTGCTCGCGCTGATGGCGCTCCAGTTCCGGCGCTACGAGCGGTCCCAGGTGTTCGCCTTCGACTTCGGCGGCTCGATCCGGGTGGCGGCGCTTGCCATGGGCGGCGACTGGCACGATCTCGGCGGCGGACTGACCGAGGGCTCGGACGCCTCGGTCTCGCTCCAGCCGCTCGCGCGCATCCACGACACCTATGAGCGCGCCTGGGCGGCCGACTGGATCGTCGCGATCCTCATGCGCGAAGGCATCACGATCACGCCGGAGGTCAAGGAGCATATCTGGACGGCGCTGACCTCGCTGGCGTCAGCGCCGGTCGAGGAACGCACCATCACCGGCTTCGCGGTGCTGCTCCAGTCCAACGACATCAAGCAAGCGCTCCGCCCATATTGTGTCGGCGGCGCTTATGGCCGGCTGCTCGACGCCGAGGTCGAACATCTCGGCTCGGCCGCGGTGCAGGCATTTGAGGTCGAAGGCTTGATCGGGACCGGGGCCGCGCCCGCCGTCCTGTCCTATCTCTTCCACCGCATCGGCGACAGGTTGGACGGACGGCCGACACTGCTCATCATCGACGAAGGCTGGCTGGCGCTGGACGATGAAGGCTTCGCCGGCCAGCTCCGCGAATGGCTGAAGACGCTGCGCAAGAAAAACGCATCGGTGAGCAGCGCCGCCGCGCCGAGGAGGAAGCCGCACGGCTCAGCACCGTCTTCTTCCAATCGCGGCAGGGCTCGACGGCAGCCGCGACGCCAGGAGTCATGCCCGGCCTCGCGGGGGTTGACCCCGGTAGCGCCGCGGCAGAGCAACCAACCGCTCAGGACAGGCAACTTGCGTTCCTCAACGCGGCGGCCGACCGGCGCACCGTCACGCCCGACCGCGTTACGCCGCCGGCCTCGCCCTTCGTGCTGCAAGCCGGGGCCGTCATCTCGGCGGCGCTCATCACCGGCATCCGCTCCGATCTTCCCGGCCAGATCACCGCACAAGTCACAGAACATATCTATGACAGCCCGACCGGCAGTATCCTGCTCGTACCGCAGGGAACGCGGCTCATCGGCCAGTACGACAATGCCGTGCAGTTCGGCCAGCGCCGCGTGCTGCTCATCTGGAACCGCCTCATCATGCCGAACGGCCGCTCGATCGTTCTCGAACGCCAGCCGGGCGCGGACACGCAGGGCTATGCCGGTCTGGAGGATGGCGTCGATTACCACTGGTGGGATCTCGCCAAGGCCGCCGCGCTCTCGACGCTCCTCGGCGTCGGCGCGGAACTCGCCACCGACGACAATGACCGCCTGATCCGCGCCATCCGGGACGGTGCGCAGGATACGGTCAACCAGGCGGGTCAGCAGATTGTCCAGCGTCAGTTGCAGGTCCCGCCGACCCTGACCATCCGGCCCGGCTTCCCGGTCCGCGTCATCGTCACCAAGGATTTGGTGCTCGAACCCTACAGGAGCTGACCATGGCCAAACTGAAGCTCGGCCCCATCGCCGACGACAAACCCCTCAAAATCTCGCTGGAGCTGCCCGCCGCACTCTATCGCGATCTCACCGAATACGGCCGTCTGCTCGCCGCAGGCGGCACGCCGGTTGAGCCGGCCAAGCTGATCGTGCCGATGCTCGAACGCTTCATCGCCACCGATCGCGGCTTCGCCAAGGCAAAGCGACAGTCACCGCCCGCCTGATCCGGGCGAAACTGATCGCGTTTTTCTGTAGGTTTTATCCCGACATCGCCAGCCCTAAACGGGAACCAGTTTTGCCTTGCGTTAGCTTTCAGATGGGGACAGTCAGCGAATGTCGGTCTCGTAGGCTGCGTGCTCCCGCAACCATCTTTACCGGCGTCGATTGCAAGTTATGATCGACGCCGGTCCCCGCAACCATCTTTACTTGCTCGGGGCGCAAGTAAAGATTTGATCCTGCCCCCGCAACCATCTTTACTTGCGACCCCGCTGCATCCGCCGCGGGGTTTTTGCTTTGCGCGGAAAGTGTAAGGATTCCGGCAAGATCGCCCTGAACGTCGATCTCGATCCGGTCCGCCCCCGGCGTCAGCACGATCCGGTCGATCAGCGAGCGGATGATCTCCGCCGCCTCGATGCGCTGCGTCTCGTCGTCGCCCTGCAACGTCTCGTAGAGCTGCTGCACCCGTGCCCGGTATTGCAGCGCCATCGACGGATGCAGCAGGGGCGGGGGCTCGTCGGTACTGGCCAGGAAATCCTGCAGCTCCGCCTTGCGGGCGCGCAGCTTGTCGCCGCGCTCCTTCACCGCCTCGATCGAGATGGCGTCCCGCATGTAGAGATCCATCAGCTTCTCCTCCTCGCGGGCGATCCGCTTCAGCTCGGCCTCGGCCTTGTCGATGCCGGCGCCGCTTTCCATGCGCAACCGATTGGTCTCCCTCGTGTAGGCGTCGCAGAATTCCGCGAAGAGCTCCGGGTCGACGAGGCGGGTGCGCAGCGCGTTCAGCACCCGAGATTCCAGCTCGTCGCGGCGGATGTTCATCCGGTTGTCGCAGGTGCCCTTGTTGCGCGCCGTCGAGCAGCCGATCAGCTCCTTCGAGATCGCCGAGTAACCGCCGCCGCAGCAGGCGCACTTCGTCAGCCCCGAAAACAGGTATTTGGGCCGCCGCCGGTAGTTCACCTTGCGCACGTCGGCGATGCCGCGCGCGTCCCGTGCAACGGTATTGGTCTTCTGCCGCGCCTTCACGGCGTTCCAGAGATCGTCGTCGAGGATGCGCAGTTCCGGCACCTCCTGGATTACCCAGTCCTCTTCCGGGTTGAGCCGGGCCTGGCGCTTGCCGGTATCGGGATCCTTGACGAAGCGTTGCCGGTTCCAGACGATCCTGCCGACATACATCTCGTTGTTGAGGATGCCGTTGCCGCGCTTCGGGTTGCCGTTGATGGTGCTGAAGCCCCAGTCGCCGCCCGAGGGGGCGGGGATGCCGTCCCTGTTCAGGGCGACGGCGATGGCCTTGGCCGATTTGCCGGCCGCGTAGTCGCGGAAGATCCGGCGCACCACCTCGGCCTGCACCGCGTTGATCATCCGGTCGCCGCGGATCGGCTCGCCATCACCGTCGAACTTCTTGACCACGTCGTAGCCGTAGGAATTGCCGCCGCCGGATTTACCGGCCTCGACGCGGCCGCGCTGGCCGCGCCGGGTCTTGTCGGCCAGGTCCTTGAGGAACAGCGCGTTCATGGTGCCCTTCAGCCCGACATGCAGCTCGCTGATCTCGCCCTCGGACAGGGTGAACATCTTCACGTCGGCGTAGCGCATGCGCTTGTAGATGCCGGCGATGTCCTCCTGGTCGCGGCTGATCCGGTCCAGCGCTTCGGCCAGCACCATGTCGAAGCGGCCGCGCGTCGAATCCATGACCAGTGCCTGGATGCCGGGACGCTGGATCATGCTGGCGCCGGAGATGGAATGGTCGGAATATTCCTCGACCACCTGCCAGCCCTCCTTCTCGGCCCGCAGCCGACACATGCGGAACTGGTCGGCGATGGACGCATCGCGCTGCTGGTCCGAGGAATAGCGGGCGTAGACGGCAACCTTCATGGCGGCTCTCCCTGTCGGATCAGGAGGCGCCGGGTTCTCTGGTCTTGTTCTGCGCCTCGAAATTGTCTCTGGCGGCTTGCCTGCCCAGCAGGCGCACCAGTCTGACGAGGCGCGGGTCGGGATTGCCGCGGGGCGTGAAGCCGAGTTCCGGCTCGCCGAGCAGCAAGGCGTCGAGCAGCGCCTCGCGTTCGCTGCGCGTCATCGTGGCCTGGGTTCGGGAAGCTGGCAAGGTCATAATCGCCAGCATCGGCGCCGAAATCCGCATAAGCAATGGAAATCACTGTGGAATAATCGGCGGTGAATGGCATGGGCCGGGGTGCGGCAGGGCAGGGTGGCGTAGAGCGGCGCGCTCCGGCGTCGCGCAATGACTTGCCGGAATCCGGGATCAGCGCGACCGATGCCGGCGCCAGACCTCGATCATCCAGCCCAGCATCAGCGCATTGAGGACATGCCACAGGAAATGCGTGCCGAAGGGCAGGGCATCGCAGAGAGGCTGATCCAGCGTGCGGAAGATCAGCGAGACGATCAGGATCCCGGCGCCGATGGCGAGGCCGCGCGCCGTCTCGGGCAGGCGTTTGCGCAGCAGAGCCGCATAGATCAGGATCAGAAGCGGCACCGGCGCATAGCTTGCCGAGGAGCGGAGGCCGGGGATCGTCGAGAACAGAGGCACCGTCGCGGCGGCATAGGGGATGAAGCCCGCCGTCACCAGGGCGGCGAGGCACGGGCGCGCTCCGAAATAGTCGCGGGTGGCGGCGAAGACATAGAGCAGGATGAAGGCGACGATGGGCAGCACATCCATCAGCCCGGTCAACCGGTTCGCGTGGGTGTGGAACAGCCAGGAGCCGATGCCGATCACGAACAGCGCCGCCGCCAGCACCCGGCCCATCGCCATCTCCGGCCCCCTCAGCCGCGGCCACAGGACCAGGGCGGCGATCAGGAAGGCCAGGTTTGTCACCGCATTGATCGGCTCGGACCAGTATTCGGGACGGGTCCGTTCGCAATAGGCGTCAACAGGGGCAAGCCAGGTCATCGGAATCCTCCCGGACAAAGGTCAGGATGCAGCTGTGCGGGGCGCAGTGCCCGCGAGGCCGGGGCGATATCCGTGATCATCCATTGTCGTCCATCCAGGCTCATCGTCCCCGTGCAGGATACGGACCCAGGCGAAGGAAGGTAAGTGCTCCGCTGTTGTGAAGGTGGATCGCCGCACTGGGCGGGAAGCGGAAGTTCGCCGCGCCTTGGACGAACGGCAGCTATACTGCAGTGTGCAGGCATGGCGTTTGTGGTGTCAGACCCGGGTACGCACAGTGCGGCCAGCATTTGCCGACGTCGGGAATTGTTGGCAACCCATCGTAATATGTGCTAGCATGTTAATGTATTATGATCGCAAGAAATTATGGCGGAAGAGTAATGCCAGAAAGCACGATTTTAGAGAAGCTGGCTTACATCACGGGCGTTGGTATTTGGCATGGCCACAAACCTGAGAGCCCTGATGCCGATTTCGCAAGCAAGACCATTGTCTATGGGTTTAACGGAACAGGGAAGACCAGCCTGTCCCGCGTCTTCTCCTCACTCGAAGCAAACGCTCCGGTCGATGGCCTCGGCAAGGGTGCGTCGTTCCAGGTCAAGTTTTCCGACGGCACTACCGCGACAGAAGCCGATTTCATGCATCCGCTCGGAAACCACCTCTTAGTCTTCAACTCGGACTTCATTTCCCGAAACTTCCGGTGGGACGAAGGTTCGGCGTTGCCGATCTTCCATATCGACGAAGAGAACATCGAAAAGGTGAACGAGCTTCGCCAGCTGGAAGCCGATCTGGAAACTGCCTCACCCGAGGCTCGCGCAGCCAAGACAAGGCAGGACACCGCAGAAAGAGAATACAAAGACAAAGGCACCGAGATCGGCGGACGCGTTCGCGAAGCCAGGGGCACTGGCTACACTCAGCAATTCAATAGAGGAAATGTCGATCGCGAGTACTCTGAAAAAGAGTTCACGGAACAAGACAACCTCGCGGAAGACAGGATTGACGAGTGCCGCGCAATCATTCGTCAGTCCGAGCCTCTCCCGAAAATCAACCTAGCACTCGAACTGCCGGAGAGTTTTCAGAACGAGTTGCAAACTGCTTGTGAGCTGGTGCGGCGGGACTTCTCCGCGCAGCTTTCGTCTGACCTCACTGCCCACCCCAACATGTTGGCGTGGGTAGCAGAAGGCCACCAATACCATAAAGAAAACCAGCTCGGGTCATGCCTTCATTGTGGCAATCAGATATCAGACCAACGAAGAAAGACCCTGGCGGCCCTGTTCAGCGAGAGCTGGCAAGAGCAAACAAACGCGGTCACAGTAGCTATTGAATGGTGCGGGCGGTCACGTTCGCTGCTCAGAGGATGGCTAGAGGGATTTCCATCGCTGTCAGCCATTCAACCCACTCTAGCCAAAGGCTTCAGCGAGGTCGAAAAGGCGTTTCGCGCTGAGCTTATTTCCACCGGCACGGCGATAAAGCAGCTGCAAGAAGCGCTTGCGGAACGCCAACGGAACCCTATGGAAAGTCAAGCGGTTCCCGACAACGTGACCAAGCTCTTGGAAGCTGACTGGTTAAATGGATTCAACGATTCCAAGAACCGTTTGCTCACCGTTATCAGTGAGCACAATTCCATTAATGATCAGTTTAGGCAGCGCAAAGACGACGCCGCCAACGCGTTGAAGGGCCATGTGCTTTTCGCCGAGCAAAATTCATACCGCCAGTTGAAAAGAAAAGCGGAGGAGGCTGAAAAGGTTGCTCAAAAGGCACAAAGCACGGCGAAAGACCTGAAAGAGAAGGCCGAAACGTTGCGCAATGCAATTCGCAAACATGGAATTGCGGCCAATGAGCTCAATAAATTACTTCACGAGTACCTCGGGCACAACTCTATCCGGTTAGAGGCAAAGGACGAAGGGTATCAATTGGTTCGCGCGGATGGCTCGATCGCGCAGAACCTCAGCGAAGGCGAGAAAACCGCGCTTACCTTCTGCTTCTTCCTAACTCAATTTGGCGCCGAAGGTCGGGACAAGAAGAAGCTCGTTGTTGTAATCGACGACCCGGTGTCGAGCCTCGACAGCAATGCCCAGACCTACGCGTTCGGCCTGATCAAGAAGCACACCAAACGTGTCGCGCAAGTCATCCTGTTAACCCATAACCTTAAGCTCATGCACATGGCGAAGCGGGCCTTCTTCCGGGGGGTCAACTTCGGCGATACGATTCCTCAAGGATTACTTTTCGTGGATTGCCGCGACGACGGAAAAGGCAGTCGCAAATCTGCGCTGGTGAAGATGCCGTCGCACTTGGCGAAGTACGACTCAGAATACCAATACCTTTTCTCTGTTGTGTTCGGGGCTTCAGACCAGCAGAGCACCGACTATCTGTATTTGTTGCCCAACGCGATCCGGAAACTTCTAGAGATATTCACAGCATTCGCCGCACCAGACAAATCCAGTTTCGCCGAAGCGCTATTTGACGACTCTGGGAAGATCAACGGGTTAGATCAGGCGGAAATGAACCAACTTGAGCGAGTTTGTCAAATTGAGTCGCATGGTGACATTGAAGCTGTGAATTCGCTTCCGGCACTTACCGTCGAAGAGAGCCATCGCGCAGCAAATGGCGCAATGAAATATATTCGGGAGCGTGACAGAAAGCACTACGATGCAATGCTGCGGATTGTGAAGAAACCGGTCGCCGACTGAAAGCTGGCAGTAGTGCGCCATTCAAGGCTGGATGTGGTCGCTCGCTTCGCATAGGGCGATGGGCAGCAATCGAGCTGGGAGCGACCATCCGCTGCGACAATCATGAGTGAGCGCAAAGGGCCGTGAGAGACTTGGGCGATCGGTCAGTTCCGACCGCAACATTGCTTGTATTTGCGGCCCGCCCCACAGGAGCATGGGTCGTTCCGCCCGGGCCGGGGACCGGCGTTGAACGGCATCTCGGAACGATTTGCGGGCTCCATGCGGGAAAGCTCGGGACGAGACTGATAGAGTATCGTCGCAACGCAGTTCGGGATCAGATTGGGTGCTTCAAGGTCGATTTCGTCGATCTCCTCATCCGTGAACTTGCTGTGGCCAGTGTATATTTCCTGAAGCGCCATCAAGAAGATCATCGTCGTCCGCGTCTCTTCGTCGGCCTGAGCGAGCAGTCGATCCCAAGCATCCGGTCTTAGCCCCATAGCGCGAGTGAAGCCATCGATCCAAGGCTCCCACATCACCTCATCACTGTTGGGGTCAACCTCGTAGATGGGTTCGATCCAAGGTGAGCGGGTCATCGCCTCCGCAACCGAGTTGTAGTGAGCCATGACCGCACCGACCGTGGCTTCGGCGGTTTTCTGATCGGGAAAATTTGCCTCACCTGTCTCTCCCCAGACATGGGACATCCATTCCGAGGGCGGGATCATATCCGGGCAGGCAAGAACACCGACTACGTAGCCATCAAGTTCACTGAGCGTCATGGGCATGTTCTCGATGGGCAGCGCATGCAACAGCGCGCTGAGACGCTCGAGTTCCTGATCGGACTGGTCCATAAATACCTCCCGGTGTTGCTCGGAATTTTTTACTCTGCGCGACGCCAACCCGCAATCCGCGCGAAGCCTGCTTCAAGCTCGGACAGGAAGATTGCTGCAGGCACCCCGAATGTCCGCAGTGGTGAAGCCGCGACGTAGCATCAGATCGTCGCGCCAACGTCTGCAAAGTGCCGTGAGTGCCTAAGAACTCGCTCTTGTTCACCGTGTTCCCAGCGGGTGTTATTTGCCTAACTTGATGCTAATTTCACAAAGGACCCCGAGGACCAAGCCGAAGAACACCAACGCTGAACCTTGCGAAAGCCAGAGCGCCGACTGTGCCATAGAGGTCCGATCAAAGTCGGGGGCCAGCACATCGGGGGCAACAACGAACGATCCGATGATCGCTACGATGCCAATAGCAACGGCCCCAACGCCTGCGATCCTACCAAATTTTGTGAACACCCTTCACTACTCCTCGATATAGCGAGCCACAGCGCGAAAATCAGCTCTTTTCCGCTTTCCGGGCTTGCCATGCGAGAAGGGTCGCCGCAATCACAAATGACCGTTCTGGGGAAGCCGCACCGCAGCGACCAGCTCGGGTGTGAAAGGCAGCAATGGGCCGACCTTGCCTGTCCGGGGGCAGATCGCCCGGCTCAGCCAAACCTGCCACTTGCTGTCCCGCAGCATGTTGCTCGAGAGTCCATTGCTGCCGTTGGAACTGATCCGGCGCAAGTGATCGGCCCCGGATGTTCCGTTCACTATTCCCAGGTGTGGTCAACCGGCTGTACTCGCCACCGAGCTGCAAGGTGAGCGTCACGTTGCCCGTTACCATGCCGCCCGACCATCCCCATGTGATGCGGGCCAGGGCAGGCACCACCATCAACTGATCGTGGGCGACCCGCATCCGCCCTGGCATCGCGGATAGCCGGGTTTCTTCGGGGTTCGGGCAGCGGCCTCGCCATCCGCCGTCAGATCGCCCCGGCCAGGTGCAGGCCGAGGCCCGCCAGTGCCGCACCACCAAGCACGAGGCCGATGCCGAGCTTCAGACGGAACACCGCGAGGATCGCCAGCGCCGAAAGGGCCATCGCCCACCCATCCAGTGTTTCCAGCACCGGAATGCTGGTCGAGACCGGCCCCCAATTGAAAGGCTCGACTTCGCGCCAGGCCACATGGATCGCGAACCATATCGCGAGATTGAGGATCACCCCCACGACCGCCGCGGTGACCGAAGCCAGCGCCGCCGCGAGCGCCCGGTTTTCCCGCAGCCCTTCCATGAACGGTGCCCCGAGCAGAATCCAGGCGAAGCAGGGCGCGAAGGTCACCCATGTCGTCAGGATGCCCCCGAGCGTTGCCGCCAGCAGCGGCATGGCCCATCCGGCCTCGCGCATTGCACCCATGAAGCCGACGAATTGCAGCACCTTGATCAGCGGCCCCGGCATGGTTTCGGCCATGCCGAGACCGTCGAGCATCTCACCCGGTTCCAACCAGCCATAGGTTCCGACCGCCTCCTGCGCGACCCAGGCCAGCACGGCATAGGCCCCGCCGAAGGTCAGCACCGCGAGTTTCGAGAAATAGAGCGCGATGTCGGTGAAGACGCTGCCGGGCACCAGGGCGACCAGCAGCAGCACCGGCAACAGCCAGAGCGCGACCGCCGCCCATCCCGCGCGGAAGGCGTTTCTGCGCGCCGAGGGCGGAAGATCGAGGTCTTCGCCAAGGATCGTGTCGGCGTCGCTGACATGTGCGCCATCTGTCGAGCCATGTCCGCCGCCGCCCCGGAAGGCCGCAATCCCGGCCTTTGCCCCGATCCAGCCGATGGCCGCCGCCAGCGCCACGATCAGCGGGAAGGGTGCATCGAACAGGAAGATGGCCAGGAAGGACGCGGCGGCCAGGCCGAGCATGACCTTGTTCTTCAGCGCGCGTTTGCCGATGCGGAACACCGCTTGCAGCACGATCGCCAGCACCGCAGCCTTCAGCCCGAAGAACAGTGCGGTCACAACCGGCACGTCGCCATAGAGCGCGTAGACCCAGCTCAGCACCATCATGGCGATGAAACCCGGCAGGATGAACAGCATCCCCGCGATCAGCGCGCCGCGCACGCCGTGCATCAGCCAGCCGATATAGGTCGCCATCTGCTGCGCCTCGGGACCGGGCAACAACATGCAGAAGTTCAGGGCATGGAGGAATCGCGCATCCCCGAGCCATTTCCGCTCCTCGACCAGTATCCGGTGCATCACCGCGATCTGGCCGGCCGGCCCGCCGAAGCTCTGCGCGGCGATCCTGGCCCAGACCCCGGTGGCCTGACCCAGCGTTGGAAATCCATCACGCCGTTTCATGTCGCGCTCCGGCCCGTACCCCTGGCGTTGGTGGGCCAGTTGTGGATCTCGTCCGTGGCATCGCGCGCCCAACGGTAGAAAGCGTCATAGAGCTGCAATCCGGCATCGAGTTGCTCCAGATCGTCGGAATACATCCGCGACAGGCCCAGGGACGCCGCAAGCAGGCCCGCCGCTTCGGGGGCGAGGTCCAGGCGGGCGGTATCTGCGCCGCGCACGATCAAAGCCAGCCGGTCGAGCGCCGGGATGCTCAACCGGGTTTCCTTCAGCAGCGTGTCGAAGGTGCAGTCCTCGCCGCGATGGCTCCAGAACACGCCTTCGACATCGAAGGGCATGGCGCCGAACCGCTCGGCCACTGCGGGCACCTCGGCCGGGGCGACGAACAGAAACACCGCCCGTGGATCGATGAAGCGCCGGATCAGCCAGGGGCAGGCGATGCGATCGATCTTGGGCCGCGCCCGTGTCACCCACAGGCTGCGGCCCTGCGGATCATGGCCGGTGATCTTCGTGGTCGTGACGAGTGGCAGGCCGGCGGCGAGCCATGCCGCCATGCCTCCCTCCAGATACTCGGCTGCGACCCCTTCATGGCGCAGCCAGGCGGCGACGCCCTGACTGCGCCCGTATCCCTCGGCGCAAAGGACCACCACCGGACCGTCCAGGCTGCGGGCCAGCTCCGAAAGCGCTGCAGGGGCGATTTCATTCTCAGCCAGCCATCGGGCAGAGGGGATGAGACGAGGTTCGGTGTCTCTCGCATCCGCCCGGCGCAGGTCGAGGACGACGGGGCATCGTGCGGTGCCGATCAGCTTGGCGAGCTTGTCGCAGGTTATGGCGTCAGGCGCAGGCATCTGCGTTCCCTCCATTGAGTGAGTCGTCGGAATGGAACGCGAACTTCGGCTGGCGCCTCGTGGGGCGTCGCAAGACCCCATGCCGGAAAATTCCGACGACGACGATGGAATGTCAAGACGGTTACCCGGTTCAGACCCGGTTCGGTCGCCCTTTACGGTGCGATCCGGGTGCGTCTCGCGATCGCTCCCACCCGATATCGGGCCTCTCCGGCCTCATGTCGCAGCCTTGAGGTTTACCCGTTCCTCGAGCTTTGCGGCCGCTTCCTTGCGCTCGCTGTAGCGGTCGGTCAGGAAGGCCGAGAGGTCGCGGGTCAGCAGGGTGAACTTCACCAGTTCCTCCATCACGTCGACGATGCGGTCGTAATAGCTCGACGGCCGCATGCGGCCGGCCTCGTCGAATTCCTGATACGCCCTGGCGACCGAGGACTGGTTGGGGATCGTCAGCATCCGCATCCAGCGGCCCAGCACCCGCATCTGGTTCACCGCGTTGAAGCTCTGCGAGCCGCCCGAGACCTGCATCACCGCCAGCGTGCGGCCCTGCGTCGGCCGGATCGCGCCCATCGACAGCGGGATCCAGTCGATCTGCGATTTCATTACCCCGGTCATCGCGCCGTGGCGTTCCGGGCTGGTCCAGACCTGGCCCTCGGACCACAGGCACAGGTCGCGCAGCTCCTGCACCTTCGGATGCGACGGGTCGGCATCCTCGGGCAGCGGCAGGCCGTTGGCGTGGAACACCCGCGTCTCGCAGCCGAAATGGCGCAGCAGGCGCTCGGCCTCCAGCGTGGCGAAGCGGCTGTAGGAGCGTTCGCGCAGCGAGCCGTAGAGCAGCAGGATGCGCGGCGGATGCGTCGCGCGGGGAATGTCCGGGATCGCGGGCGCGCGCAGGCAGTCGGGCGACAGGTTCGGCAGGTCGGGGATCATGCGCGGGCCTCTTGCGGGGTTGCTGCGGGGAACCAGCGGCGGCCCAGCCACAGGGCGGCGTTGACCAGAAGGATCAGCACCGGCACCTCGACCAGCGGGCCGATGACCGCGGCGAAGGCCACGGGCGAGGCCAGCCCATAGGCGGCGATGGCGACGGCGATGGCCAGCTCGAAATTGTTGCCCGCCGCCGTGAAGGCGATGGCGGTGCTGCGCGGATAGTCCCGGGCGATCAGGCGGCCCATGGCGAAGCTGACGGCGAACTGGATGGCGAAATACAGCACCAGCGGCAAGGCGATCCTGATCGTGTCGAGCGGCAGGCGCACGACATCGCCGCCCTTCAGGCTGAACATCGCCACGATGGTGAAGAGCAGCGCGGCCAGCGTGATCGGGCTGATCTTCGGCAGGAAGACGTCCCGATACCACTCCTCTCCCCTGCGCCGGATCAGCACATGCCGGGTCAGGAAACCGGCGGCGAAGGGGATGCCCAGATAGATCAGCACCGCCTCCGTCACCGTCCGGAAGCCCACCTCGATCACGCTGCCCTCCAGTCCGAACAGGGGCGGCAGCACGGTCAGGAACAGCCAGGCATAGGTCGAGAAGAACAGGATCTGGAAGATCGAGTTGAACGCTACCAGCCCGGCGACATATTGCCCGTCGCCGCGCGCCAGCTGGTTCCAGACCAGCACCATGGCGATGCAGCGCGCCAGGCCGATCAGGATCAGCCCGGTCATGTATTCCGGCTGGTCGCGCAGGAAGATCACCGCTAAGGCGAACATCAGCACCGGCCCGATCAGCCAGTTCTGCACCAGCGACAGCACCAGCACGCGCTTGTCGGCAAAGACCCGGGGCAGGTCCTCGTAGCGGACCTTCGCCAGCGGCGGATACATCATCAGGATCAGGCCGATGGCGATGGGGATATTGGTCGAGCCCACCGCCATGGCGTTCAGCGCATCCGGCAGGCCGGAGAACAGCGTGCCCAGCAGGATGCCGAGCGCCATGGCCGCGAAGATCCACAAGGTCAGGTAGCGGTCGAGAAAGGAAAGCCGGCGGGCCGGGCTGTCGGGGGTCATCATCTGTTCCTTTCAGGCCGGGCGGATACGGTTGCCCTGGGCATCCACGATCTGCTCACCATCTTCTTTGCTGAAGGCGGCGCGCTGCGGCGGCAGCAGGTCCAGCACCTGTTCCGAGGGCCGGCAAAGCCGCACGCCCCTGGGGCTGACCACGATGGGCCGGTTGATCAGCACCGGATGCGCCAGCATCGCCTCGATCAGCGCGGCGTCGGTCAGCGCCGGGTCGTCCAGGCCAAGCTCGGCATAGGGCGTGCCTTTCTGGCGCAGCAGATCGCGCGGGGCGATGCCCATGCGGGCGATAAGCTGTTTCAACATCGCGCGCGAGGGCGGCGTCTTGAGATATTCCACCACATGCGGCTCGATCCCGGCATTGCGGATCAGCGCCAGCACGTTGCGCGAGGTGCCGCAGTCCGGGTTGTGATAGATCACGACATCCATGTCGGCCCCCGCCCCGGCCGCGCCTTCGGAGCGTCCGATCTCGTGCAGCCTGGAGACGAGGCTGGCGCGATCGAGGGTGCCGATCGGCAGGGCGGCAAAGGCCTGGATGCGCGCCTTCATGTAGCGCAGCGTCTCGATGAAGGCCATGTCGCGCTGCAACTCGCTGCCGGTCGCGGCTGCCGGGTCTGGAAGGCCCCAATGCGCCGTCATCGGCTGGCCCGGCCAATAGGGACAGGCCTCGCCCGCCGCGTCGTCGCAAACGGTGAAGACGAAATCCATCACCGGCGCATCGGGCGCGGCGAATTCGTCCCAGCTTTTCGAGCGCAGCCCTTCGGTCGGGTAATGGTAGTTCTGCAGGATCTTCAGGGTCCGCGGATGCACCTCTCCCTTCGGCTGGCTGCCGGCCGAGAAGGCGCGGAACCGCGCGCCGCCCTCCTTGCGCAGCACGCTTTCGGCGATGAGCGAGCGGGCGGAGTTGCCGGTGCAGAGAAACAGCACGTTGAAGACACGAGGCGAGGCGTTAGCCATACAGGGCATCCTTGCCGGGTTCACAGGAGCAGGACAGCGCGGCCGCGACCGGCGCGCAGATCTCGGGGTGGCCGTCGCAGCAATCGCGCATCAGGAATGCGATCAGCCCTGCCAGTGTCGCAAAGACGGCGCTGTAGATGATGAAGCGCCCCTCGCGCCGGGACCGGATCAGCCCGGCATGTTCGAGATGTGCCAGGTGAAACGACAGCCGCGAGGTGCTGGCGCCGCCCAGAGCCTCGCCGATGGTCCCGGCCGCCATGCCATCTGGCCCGGCCTTGACCAACAGCCGGACGATGCGCAGCCGGGTTTCCTGCGACAGCGCCGCGAAGCCGGCAAGGGCATGGTGCTCTTCCATCGAATCAACCCCTCAAGATATGTTGAGACAATGAAGGTGAGACCTGATGTTGTCAAGCCAGCAGGTGCGTTTCGACGACGGCTGCTCGGGGAATCCGCGGAAGGTCAACCTTGAAGCGGACGCAGTTCAGCATCTGTAAAGTCTCGTTACCCATGTCCTGGACGCGCGGAGGAAATAGCTGACGTGACATCATCGTATCTCGAGGGCGCGGACCCCGACGGTCGGTAACGACGCTGGCGGCGCTTTAGGTGCCACCAGACCGGCGCAACATTCTTTCCAGCCATATGACCAGCTTGCACGATAGTTTCGATCCGGAGGGCGCAATTCCACCCCTTCGACCCCATGTCTTGTTCATCCGAGCGGGATCTCCGGGCGGTGCCATGGAGGACCCCATTGTGGGCACCGGCCCAAAGAACGACACTCTGGACCCGAGGGACACCCGTCAGGGCCAGCAGGGCGAGCTGCCGGAAGCCCCGCAGCAGGGCGACAACGATCCGAAAGACGACCCCATGCGGAAGCCTGCTGACCACAGATGACGGCCGGCTGCCATTCGAAAGGCGAAGCGGGCGGAAACCTGCGGACCCCCGATCTTCCGGTAAATTGCCGCACCAAGGCGTGGTCCAAATCTGCGCTGGTATGCGGCATTCAAAAGCTGGAAGGTGAAGCGGCGGATCCAGGTCCGCCGTTTTCGCTCGTCCAGATAGCGAGGTTTCCATGACCAAACGTGTTGCCCTGACCGACGCGCTCACCGGAGCTACCGAAATCTTTGCTCAGCCGCCGTGGCATCTTGAGGGGATCCGCCATTTCCAGAATGGGGATCTGGTGAAGCTCGTCCATGACGACGGAACAACCCGGCTCATTCCGATCAGATCCTGCACGTCCGGGCTGTTCGAGCGGTTCCGGGACTGGTGACGCGACACGCGCCAGCCATGCTGACGGTCAAGCCGGCCGATACCGCTGCAAAACGGGTATCCGGTCTTCGTCCTTTGGGGCAACCAGCAATCGCCTGACACGAGTCGCCAGGCAGCAACCGATGGAAGGCAGGAAGGTGGCAATCGAAAGCCCGGAACAATACGAAGCCGCCATAGAGCACCTGCTGCAAATGCTCTTTCTGGCCACCGAGCGGCCCGGCCTGCTCATGACGACGGATCTGCGGGAACACCTCGCTCTCGCCGCCCAGAAGCGCGACAGGCACGGAGATTTCGGCGCAGCGCGATTGCTGATCGAATGGGCCGACCGGATCGACGCGGCAGCGGAAAGAACCGATCCCGCGCCTGAATAGGAATCGCAAAAGCCGACCGACGCAAAACTCGTCGTAACGGCCATCGACTGCGCTGACCTCATCCTGCCGTTGCAGAACCGCCTCGTCGTCACCGAGATTTCTTTCTCGGGCTTTCCGGAGGTTGGTCGATAGGCGAATGTCTCCTATGGCCTGCAGCCCCCTGACACCCCATATCAGCCATGCCTGTTCGAATTTTTTCGTCCGGCAACAGGGAGACCCAGACCGTGGATTCCGCAGACATCGCCAGCACCCCCGAGAAACGACCCGAGCCGCAGCATGATGCAGGAGCGCGCCGGCGTCGGAAAAGGGACGGGAACGAGCGCGGCATGCTGATTCGTGCCGCGAGCGGCATGGACGATCCGACGACCGATCAGGCGTGATCGATGGGCCGGCAGGCCCAAGAGGAGCGACCGCATAAAGGGAAGGGGCGAAAATGGTCTCATTGGTCGAGAACAGCGACAGAGATATCAGGGAACGGCTGAGCGATATCGAGCTCCGCTTGAGCGAGCTGGAACTGCAGGGCCTCCAGGGCGGGGTCTATTCCAACCCCGGCGGCAAGGAGCAGAGCCTGAGGGATGTCCTGGCCTGGCTGGAGCGGATGACCCCGGTGGTGCGCCGGCTCTACTGGGCGATCAAGGAGGCGGCTCCCCAATTCGATGGGCCGGACAGAAAGGCGCTCGACCAGGCCGTGGGCGCGCTCGATGCATGGCAATCCGCCCATTCGCGGCTGCATGAGACGATAGCGGAAACGAACGCCAGGGAACTGGGCGGCAAGGAACAGCACGAAAGCTGAGACTTGCAGTTTGCGGTAAAAACGGCGTTTCTCCGGATTTTCCGTCGATGCGGGTCGCCAATTCTTTCCTTGCCGAACAACGGGTAATGGGCCGGGATCGCGTGATTCCCGGAATTTCCTCGTAAACTCAGCCGGCATGACCTATATAGGATCTGCATCTCTTGTTTTCGGACCCTGTTCCTTGCGGCTCAGCTTCGATCTTCAGCTTTGCCGGGCCGCTGCACTGTGTGAGCGGCATTTTTGAAAGGAACAGCACGATGGCCAATGGCACCGTGAAATGGTTCAACTCCAATAAAGGCTTCGGCTTCATTGCCCCGAAAACGGGCTCGAAGGATGTCTTCATCCATATTTCCGCGCTCGAGCGCGCCGGCATCCATCATTTGAACGATGGCCAGGCGATCGCCTATGATATCGAGCGTGACCGCAATGGCCGGGAATCGGCAACGAATCTCGTTCTCTCCTGAGAGCAGCGCCGAAGGGTAATACAGGCGGGGTCGGCTTCATGCCGTCTCCGCTTTTCCTTGAGGAGGGTGGGCATGCGTTGCCCGCCATTCCGACCGTTCCGACAGAAAAGTTTCATTATGGAAATTCACTGGGGTACGCCCCTTTCATTCGTCATTTCGTCTGCCGGCGAAGTGCAGAAGTTCAGCACGATCGAGCAGGCGAGATACTGGCTCCGCAGGAGGTGGCCGGTTTCCAATACGGCCCAGCACCATGCGCTGGAGCAGCTGGATGCCGCCCTGCACTGCCTTGTATCGGTGGGATCGGCGCGACGGGCTTTCATCGCTGCTGCAAAAGCTGCCGGTTTCGTGCCCGAAACCTCGATCGCACAATCCGCACGTCCCTTGTCCGCTTGCATGGCGACGATCTGAGACCGGGGTTGGTCCTGCTATGGCGGTGCCTGTGCGGGAATGGAAATGCTCCGCAGAGTGACCAGCCGAAAGCCAGCTGGTCGATCCTGAACAGGCTGTGGGGCCTCGGCCAAGAGCTATCGCAAGAAAGATAAGCTACCGGGACTTTCGAGTGCCTCGGATATTCCGATGCCCTTGGCGTACAAGCGCAACCCTGCGCTTAGTAGGTATACGCTATAGGTGCGTCCGAAGATGGGGGCAGAAGATAATGTCCCACCATTCTCATGGTCGGGTTCCAGTCGAAAATTCTCAGATCAATCGGTTTTCGAGCGATTCCGGGAATTTTTGTCTGGCCAAGTGGAAAATAGCCAGGTTTGGCTCCATTGATTCAGGCATCGGACAAATGCGATGCAAGAATGTTTTGCTTTATCCGGCGCGAAGGCGCATACAGGGGGCGCTACGTTGATTCTCTCTGCATCCTGTCTCCTTTCGGCTTCGGTCTGCTTTTGAACTGAACTGAACTGACCGGGCCGGGTTGCTGCATTCCGCGAGCGACAAATCCACAAGGAGATATCACGATGGCCAATGGCACCGTGAAATGGTTCAACGCCGCCAAGGGCTTCGGCTTCATCGCGCCCGAGCATGGCGGCAAGGACGTGTTTCTGCACATCTCGGCCCTCGAGCGGGCCGGGCTTAACAGCGTTGCGGATGGTCAGGCCGTGACCTTCGAAATCGAGTCGGGCCGCGATGGTCGCGAATCGGCCAGCAGGCTGGCGCTCGCCTGATCCTGTCGAACAGCCTGGCCATCTGGCCGGGCTGAACCCCTTCGGGAGACCCGTATGTTGGCCAAGGCGAGAAACCTTTTCCGCGACCCTGCGCCCCTGACGGCGATGGATCGCACCACTTCCGAGGCGAAGCTCATCGTCGATGAACAGGCCCGCAAGAGGAGCGAGTTGACGGCATCCCTCAAGGCTGCACGGTTGGCGAAAGAGGCGGCAGACGCCGCCACCGGCGTGCCTGCGAAAAAACGCAAGAAATAGCGGATGCGCGGGGGCACCTGCTTTCTTCGCTGTAACGCCGACTCTCACTACCGCCGAAACGCTGCGCGAAGATGTCTCGATCCATTTCCCATGATTCCGATTGGACGGGATGCAGGGGATATTCATCTTTTTTTAGGCCAGCGCTAGCCGGCTTGACGGCGGACAGTCTCCCGCGCTTTTCCTGTGCCTTTTATCAGCCAGACAGGGGCTTTCCGAGCGCACGAAAGAGACCGCATTCGCGGTGCTTTCACCCCCTTGAACCGCCATTTCCTCGCCCTAAATCGTGAATCGCCGGAAGCCTTGAACGGGTCCGGCATGCCGGGGCGGATGCGATGGCACCGCACGGTGAAAGACTTGTATCCATGTTGCTCAACGGAGGATGTGGCTATGAGAACCACTTTCGACTTTTCCCCTCTCTACCGGTCGAGCATCGGTTTCGACCGGATGCTGAACGCGCTGGAAGCGGCAAGCCGGGTCGGGACGGTCGACAACTGGCCGCCCTATGACATCGCCAGGACCGGCGAGGACGATTATCGCATCACCATGGCGGTGGCGGGCTTCTCGCCCGACGAGCTGGCCATCACGCAGGAACGGACCGTTCTGACGGTGACCGGCCGCAAGGCTGGCGAGGACAAGGGCGAGTATCTGCATCGCGGCATTGCCGAGCGGAGCTTCCGCCGGCGCTTCCAACTCGCCGATCATGTGAAGGTGACCGGCGCCGAGCTGCTGAACGGGCTGCTGACGATCGACCTGCGGCACGAGATCCCCGAAGAGATGAAGCCGCGCCGGATCGAGATCGCCCCGGCCAAGGCCCTGCCCAAATCCCAGCCGCAGCAGGTCGAGACCGGCAAGCAGGCCGCCTGAGGCCCTGTCACCGCACGATCCCTGCCGGCCGCCGGGCAGCGCCCGGCGTCTCCGGCAACCTGTTGCCATGAAGGAGGAAAATCATGAATGTCCGAGATCTGATCCCCTGGAACCGCAATGGCGGCAACCAGCTTCCCACCGCCTTCCGCGACGGCGACCGCGATCCCTTCCTGTCGCTGCATCGCGAGGTGAACCGGCTGTTCGACGACGTCTTCCGCGGCTTCGGCCTGCCCGCGGTCGGCACGGTCCCTGCCTTTGGCGGCGGCTGGCCGAGCGTCGAGATCTCCGACAACGAGAAGGAGATCAGGGTGACGGCCGAGGTGCCGGGCCTTGAGGAGAAGGACATCGAAGTCCTGCTGGATGACGGCGTGCTGACGCTGAAGGGCGAGAAACGCTCGGAGGTCGAGGATAAGGACCGGCAATTCTCGGAACGCTTTTACGGCCGTTTCGAGCGCCGTATCCCGCTGGGCGCCGAGATCCGCGAGGACGAGGTCGATGCGCATTTCAGGAACGGCGTGCTGACCGTGACCCTGCCCAAGACGGAAAAGGCGCAGTCGCAGGTCAAGCGCATCGCCATCAAGGGCTGAGCCATCGCGGCGGCGACAACCGCCGCCGCCGCATCCAGCCTTCCCCCGCAGGGGAAGGTCCATTGACGGGATCACCAAGCAACCGACAAGGAGGAGTGAACGATGCTGAAATCCCTGTCTCTTGATCGCCGGACGGCATTCGACATCGCCAATGTCGTTGCCGGTCTCGGTCTTCTGCTGTCGCCCTGGTATCTCGGCTTCGCGGCCGAGACCGCCGCGGCGTGGAACGCCTGGCTCGTCGGGGCCGCGATGACGCTGATCGCGCTGGCCGCGCTCTTCGCGTTCCACAGGCTTGAGGAATGGGCCAATGTCGCCCTTGGCCTCTGGGCGGTGATCGCGCCCTGGGTCCTGGGCTTCGCGACCCTCGCGGCGGCGATGTGGGTGCATGTGATCGCCGGTCTGGTCGTCGCGATCTTGGCGGGCGTCAGCCTGTGGTCGGGCGACGACCGGCCCTATTCGACAGCGTGACGTCCCGAACGGCCCGGCAACCCGCCGGGCCGTTTTCTTGTTCTCCGTCTGGTCTCGGGCGAGAAGGGAAATCACCACCGATCAAACGGAGATTGCCGATGTCGATGAAAATCCCCCGACTGCGCGCGGCCGTCATCACGCTGTGCACGATCCTGGCGCTGGTCGCGCCGCCCCAAGCGGCTGTCGGGCAGCCCATGCCCGAGGCTGGGGGCGGTATTCCCACCATCGCCCCGATGCTGTCGCGCGTGACCCCGGCGGTGGTCAATATCGCGGTGGTCTCGGAAACCCCGGCAGTATCGAACCCGCTTTACAACGATCCCTATTTCCGCCGCTTCTTCGATCTTCGCGACCCGCCGATGCGGCGGCAGATGAGCGCCGGCTCCGGCGTGATCGTCGATGCCGAAAACGGCTATGTGCTGACCAACCATCACGTCGTCGCCGAGGCCAGCGCGATCAGCGTCACCCTGAAGGACGGGCGCCAGTTCCGGGCCGAGCTCGTCGGCGCCGACCAGGCCACGGAAATCGCCCTGCTGCGGATCGAGGCCGAGGATCTGGTCGCGCTGGAGATCGGCGATTCCGACCGCCTTCAGGTCGGCGATTTCGTCGCCGCCATCGGCAACCCCTTCGGCCTGGGCCAGACGGTGACCTCGGGCATCGTCAGCGCGCTGGGGCGCAGCGGCATCAGCCGCGAGGGCTATGAGGATTTCATCCAGACCGACGCCTCGATCAATCCGGGCAATTCGGGCGGCGCTCTGGTGACGCTGGACGGCCGGCTGGTCGGCATCAACACCGCCATCCTGACCCCGGCAGGGGGCAATATCGGCATCGGCTTCGCGGTGCCCAGCAACATGGCCGTCGCCGTGATGCGGCAGCTGATCGAGCACGGCGAGGTGCGGCGCGGCAGGCTGGGCATCGGCATGCACGATCTGACGCCCGACCTGGCCGAGGCGCTGGAGCTGGGCGGCATCCACGGCGCGGTGATCGCGAATGTCGAGCCCGGCTCGCCCGCCGAGAAGGCGGGGTTGAAGGCGGGGGACGTGGTGACCGCTGTCGACGGCGCCCCGGTGCAGGGCGCCACGCATCTGCGCAACCGGCTGGGCCTGACGCCCGTCGGCAGCACCATCCGCCTGACGGTCAGGCGCGAGGGGGATGCGCGGGAGGTCGCCCTGACCATCACCGCCGATGCGACCTCCTCCGGTGATTTCGCCGGCACGCCGCTGGATGGCGCCCGGCTGCGCAACGCCTCGGCGGAGGAGGCGCGCCGGGCGGGGGGTGCCGGGATCATGGTCGACAGCGTCGAGCCGGACAGCCTTGCGGCCTGGATCGGCCTGCGCCGCGGCGACATGATCGTCGCCGTCAACCGGACGCCGGTTTCCTCGGTCGCGGATTTGCGTGGCATGCTTGCCGGCCGCCGAGCCGTCGCGGCGCTGGAACTGATCCGCGACGGCAGCCGTCTTTTCATCGTCGCAAGGTGAACGACGGCGGCGGCATGGAGAGGGCCAGGAAGACGCAGGGTGTTGTCACCGATGCCTGGGCGTCGCTCATCTGACGCAGCCCCGGACCCTGCCGGTTTCAGAATGCCAGCCCGCAGGCCCTGCGGATGGCGATCTGGACGGGCGAGGGCGGCAAGGCCGGGTCGAACTCGCCCTTGGGCAGCAAGGGCGGCTGGGCCATGAAGCGGGGTCTTGTCCCCCGGTGCGGCTGTGCGGCATGGACCAGGAACGGATGGCACAGATAGACCGTGCCCGCCGCGCCGGTCGCCAGCACCTCGGGGCAGGTCTCGGTCGAGGCATAGCCGTTCGCCGACAATTGCCGTAGCGTCGCGCCTGCCGCCCCATGGGGCAGCAACTCGCGGGCAATGGCCATATGCGAGCCCTGCCTGATCCGGGTCGGTGCATCGCCGGGCCCGACATCCGAGAACAGGAACAGCATCAGCAACGCGCGGCCACTGCTTTTGACATTGACCCGCCACTCCATGAAATCCGGGCTGTCGCCGAAGCTCATGTCCACATGCCAGCCATCGTCGCCGGGGGCGATGGGCGAGGGGAAGCGGATCGGGAAACTGCCCAGCCCTTGCGGCGCAAGCCAGCGCGCCGGCCCGGCAAGCTGGCCATAGGCCCGATGCAGCAGCGGGGTGTTGGCGGCCTGGACGAAGGCGGGCGTGGGCATCGATGCGATCCGGATGACGGGTCGCGTCCAGCCCTCGGGCCGGTCGGGCGAGAGGCCCGTCGCCGCCCACAACTCGTCCCGGCATTGCTGGGCGAGGTCGGTGGGGAAGGCGCCGTCGATCCTGACGAAGCCATCCTCGATGAAGCTTTGAACCTGATGCTTGGTCAGGCCGGTGGGTTCGGGATTGGTCATCACGCATTCTCCGCTTGGCGCCCCAATCGCGGGCGCCGTGTCGATCTGATGGCGCGAAAGCGCCGGCGGCAGGGCCGGTCAGATCAGCGGGAAGAATGTGGACATGAACATCATGGTCGGAATTTAGGGCGGGCAGCCGGGGGCTGCAAGCCGTGTCCCCTGGCCGCTTGCGACCTGTTTCCCCTGCTCGCGGTTATCGAGGGGCATTCATTGCCCGGCCAGCAGGCACCCCAGCCATCGTCAGGACAGATGCCCTGATATCGTCCAGAGCGCCGGGGAGTGATCGCCCGCCCTGATCCTCTGCGCCCGGCTCAGTATTGGTCATGCAGCCTGAGCCAGCTCATGGCGCCGTTTTCATTGCGGCCCTTGGGGGTGAGGTCCAGCCAGTTGAACGCGCCCATCAGCAGTTCCACGCCGCGGTGATAGGTGGAATAGCTGTGGAAGAGGACGCCGTCCTGCCGCACGAAGATGCTGACCCCGAACATGTCCGGGCTCCTCTCGATCACCGTCCCGTAGTTGTAGATCGCCCGGCCGGCCGCGCGATCCTCCTTGGTGAACGAGACGCCGAAATCGTAGTTGAAATCGCCGTCTCCCGAGGACAGCCAGGGAAAGCGCCAGCCCATGCGCCGTCGGACCTCCTCGATCCGTCGGATCGGCGCGCGCGAGACGGCGGCGAAGGCCAGGTCGGCCTGCTCAAAATGCTGGCGGGCGGCATCCACATGATCGGCGACGAAGGCGCAGCCCGAGCAGAGATGATCCGAACCCGGCGTCAGCATGAAGTGATAGATGGCAAGCTGGCTGCGGGTCCCGAACAGGTCGCCCAGCGTCACCTCGCCGTCGGGCCCCATGAAGCGATAGGGCTTGTCGATGCGGACCCAGGGCATCCGCCGCCGCTCGGCGCGCAGGGCGTCGAGCTGGTGGGTCATGTCGCGTTCGCGGGCCAGCAGCGCCTTGCGGGCCTCCAGCCATGCATCGCGGGAAACGATGGCTTGGGTCATGGTCAGTCTCCTTTCCGGGTTGGGTCTTGGCCTGCCATCAGCCGCAACCAGGGCGGCAGGTGGAACAGGCTCATCAGCAGATACATCATGGTCATGCCGTACAGCGGCAGCGGACCGGGCCCGGACAGGCAGAGCGCGGGCGAGGCCGCCGTGATCCAGGCCATGACGGCGAAGCAGGGCGCTGCCGCAAGGGCCAGCCAGCCTGCCGCGCCGGGCTTTCCCGTGGGCGTTGTCATTCCGGGCCTCCCGTCCGATGCTTTGCAGCAACGACACTAGGACGGGGCGGCATCCGGGCGTGAGTAACAAGCATGACGGGATTGCGGCGGCTGCGCAGGCGCTGGCGGCGGGGGATGCGCTGACGGCGCTGAAGCGGGTCGCCTTGCGCGACGATCCGCCGGCTCTGGCGCTGCGCGGCATCGCCATGGCGCAGCTGGGCGATCTCGACCGGGCGCGGGACCTGCTGCGCCGCGCCGCGCGGGGGTTCAGCGCCGATCCTGCGGCCCGCGCCCGCTGCCGGCTGGCCGCGGCGGAAATCGCGCTGGTCACGCGCGACCTGGGCGCTCTGGAGCAGGCGCTTGGCACGGCGCGAGGCGCGCTTGCGGCGCAGGACGACCGGGCGAACGCCGCCCATGCCGGCTACCTGCAGGCCCGGCTGCTGCTGCTGACCGGGCGTCTCGATCAGGCCGAGGCGGTGCTGGGGACGCTGGATGCCGCCGCGCTGCCCCCGGCGTCGCGTCCCGGCTGCTGGTTGGTCGCCGCGGGCATCGCCATGCGGCGCATCCGGGCCGGCGATGCGCGGGCCGCGCTGGACCGGGCCGCCCGTGCCGCGCATCAGACAGGCATCGCCGCATTGGCGGCCGAGGTCGCACAGGCGCGCGCCGCCTTCGACGCCCCGGCCGGGCGGCTGATCGAAAGCGGGCGCGAGACCCTGCTGGACCTGTCCGGGGTCGAGGCGCTGCTCGGCTCGGACATGCTGCTGGTCGATGCCTGCCGCAACCTTCTGCGCGGCGGCGCGACGCTGGTGCCGCTGGCCGGGCGGCCGGTGCTGATGGCGCTGCTGCGCGCGCTGGCCGAGGCCTGGCCCGGCGACGTGCCGCGCGAAACCCTGCTTGTGCGCGCCTTTCGCGCTCGCCAGGCCGACGAGTCGCATCGCGCCAGGCTGCGGGTCGAGATCGGGCGGCTGCGTGGGCAGCTCGCCCCGCTGGCCGGGATCAGGGCGACCCGCCGGGGCTTCATGCTGGAGCCTTGCCGCGGGCGCAGGATCGCCGTGCTGGCCCCGCCGGTCGAGGGTGATCATGCCGGGCTGCTGGCCCTGCTGGCCGATGGCGAGGCCTGGTCGAGCTCGGCGCTGGCCCTGGCGCTGGCTGTCAGCCCGCGCAGCGTGCAGCGCGCGCTGGCGGTGCTGGACGAAGCGGGCAGGGTGGAGTGGTTCGGCCACGGCCGCGCCCGGCGCTGGATCGCGCGGAGCGTGCCGGGTTTCCCGACAAGCTTGTTACTCCCGGCACCCGTGCCGATGCGCTAGGGTGGAGCCATGAAACGCATGGCTGAAATCATCCGCGAATATGGCCCCTTTCCGGGGATCGAGGAGGTGCATGGCGTCAGTTTCGACGGAAGGCAGGTCTGGTTCGCCAGCGGCGAACGGCTGAACGCGCTCGACCCCGACAGCGGCGAGCTACTGGGCGCGCTAAAGATCCCCGCCGATGCCGGCACGGCCTTCGACGGCCGGCATCTGTTCCAGATCGCCGGGCCGGTCATCCGCAAGATCGACCCCGAGAGCGGCGCGGTTCTGGCGACCATTCCCGCGCCCGAGGGCGGCAATTCCGGGCTTGCCTGGGCCGAGGGCACGCTCTGGGTGGGCCAGCATCGCGGGTGCCGCATCCATCAGGTCGATCCCGAGACCGGCGAGGTGCTGCGCAGCATCGACTCCGACCGCTTCGTCACCGGCGTGACCTGGGCCGACGGCGCGCTCTGGCACGGCACCTGGCAGGGCGAGGAAAGCGACATCCGCCGCATTGACCCCGCAACCGGCGCGGTGCTGGAACGGCTGGAGATGCCGCCGGGCACCGGCGTCTCGGGACTGGAATCCGATGGCGGCGAGCGGTTCTTCTGCGGCGGTGGCGGCAGCGGAAAGCTGAGGGTCGTCCGTCGTGGGAAGGCGGCTTCGGCTGCGACGTAAGGCTCTCGGAGATTGTTTCGCGGACCGGGCCCAAGCGGCGGACCTGACAGCGGGGCCTCAGCAGGCTATGCTGTCGGGGTCCTTTCCACCAGCCACCGGGAGGCAGCGATGAGCGACGATCACACCGGCAAGGGCGTCCTGCATCTGCCGGCCGGCGAGGGACGGCGCTACGCCCTTGGCCGGATGACGGCGGTGTTCAAGGCCGACGAGGACGAGACGGCTGCGCACTACAGCGTCTCGGAATGGTGGCTGGAGCCCGGCGCCGACGGCCCGGGCGCGCATTCGCATGAGGGCAATGACGAGATCTTCTACGTGATCGCCGGCACCATCAGCTTCCTGGCCGGGGAGGACTGGCTGGACGCGCCGCAAGGGACGTTCCTGCGTATTCCCGCCGGCGTGACCCATGACTTCTGGAACCGCACCGTCGAGCGTGTCGGTCTGCTGAACGTCTTCATCCCCGGCGGGTTCGAGCGCGACATGCCCGCCATCGCCGACTGGTTCAGGGACAATCCCTAGGCTGATGCGCAGCAAGGCCACGATAGTGAGGTTTCACGGCTGCGGGACGCCTTTTTGAACGAGACCCTGTTCCGCAACCTCGCCCATGCCTGAACCGCCCCGGGATTGCCGGAGGCTCCCCCTCTTGAGAGTAAGGAGCCATCATGACGAAACGGAACGGCAATACCTATTCACCTGAAGTGCGCGAGCGCGCGGTTCGAATGGTTCTGGAGCACCGGGGCGAGTATGCTTCGGAATGGGAAGCGATCAATTCGATCGCCTCGAAGATCGGCTGCACCGGCGAGACGCTTCGCGGCTGGGTGCGGCGTGCGGAGCGCGATGCAGGCATGCGCCCTGGGGCGACGAGCGCGGATCTGTCGCGGATCAAGGAGCTTGAACGGGAGGTTCGCGAGCTTCGTCAGGCCAACGAGATCCTGCGCAAGGCGTCGGCTTATTTTGCGATGGCGGAGCTCGACCGCCCACTGAAGCGATGATCGCCTTTATCGACGCTCACCGTGATGCGTACGGGGTCGAGCCGATCTGCCGTGTGCTGCCGATCGCCCCGTCGACCTGGCACGAGCATGCCGCCCGGCGCGCCGATCCTTCCCGATTGCCGGCGCGCGCGAAGCGGGATGAGGTGCTGAAGGAGGAGGTGCGGCGGGTGTTCGACGAGAACTTCGGCGTCTACGGCGTGCGCAAGGTCTGGCGGCAGATGAAGCGGGAGGGCTTCGACATCGCCCGCTGTACTGTCGCACGGCTGATGAAGAGCATGGGCCTGCAGGGCGTGATCCGCGGCAAGCCGGTGAAGACCACCATCAGCGACAAGGCGGCACCTTGTCCGCTCGACAAGGTCAACCGGCAATTCCAGGCGCCGGCGCCGAACCGGCTGTGGGTAAGCGACTTTACCTATGTGTCGACCTGGAGAGGCTTTGTCTACGTGGCCTTCGTCATCGATGCCTATGCCCGCCGGATCGTCGGCTGGCGGGTGAGCAGAACGGCGCATGCGGGCTTTGTTCTCGATGCGCTCGAACAGGCGCTGCATGATCGCCGCCCGATCCATGGGGGCGGTCTGGTGCATCATTCGGATAGAGGCGTCCAATATGTGTCGATCAAGTATACCGAGCGCCTGGCCGAAGCGGGCATCGAGCCCTCCGTCGGCAGCGTAGGCGACTCTTACGACAACGCTCTCGCCGAGACGATCAACGGCCTGTACAAGGCCGAAGTGATCCATCGGCGCGGGCCATGGCGCTCGTTCGAGGCTGTCGAGTTCGCGACGCTGGAATGGGTCGACTGGTTCAACAATCGCCGGCTGCTCGAACCCATCGGCAACATCCCGCCGGCCGAAGCCGAGGAACGCTACTACGCTATGCTGGAAGCCCAACCCATGGCCGTGTGACTCAAACCAAAATGCCTCCGGCAATCCCGGGGCGGTTCATGCCCGCGAACTGACGGCGGCTTGGGTTGCCGATTACAACACCGCGCGGCCCCACTCGGCACTGGGCTACCAGACCCCCGCAGGCTTCGCCCTGCACCTGACCACCGCAATCGCCCGACCCGCTGCGCGAGACAAAAGCTTCGAGTGCCGGGCGATTGCTCAAACCGCGCCGAAAGGCGTAAATCACCACCGGGCTCCGGTCGAGGCTGGGTGAAAGACCCGTGGCAGGTCACCATGGCTGGCGTTCGTCCGCTTCTGTCCCCGGAAGTCGACCTCGGCATTGCGGCAAGAGCTTGGTATCGTAGCGTGCCTGGATGATGTCCACCTCCTTGAACAAACACGCTGAATGTAGAGCTGGCGCATACGGACATCACACAATCTGCATCAGAGCCAGTTTTCCATGCCGGTTCACAATCTGGGCTTCGATCCGGTCATGGCCTACAACCAGCCCGAGCCCAGCGTCCCGCTGGCGGATCGCGGCCATGTCTCCGACAACGTTCGCAAAGCCATGGAGGCGCACAACGTGGTGCCCGTCATCCCGATGCGCAAGACCCGCAAGCTGCGCGTGGCAGTGGATCGCACCCTCTACCGTCTCCGCAACATCGTCGAGCGCTGCTGCAACAAGCCGAGGAACGCCCGCCGTGTCGCAACCCGCCATGGCAAGACCGCCGAAAGCTTCCTGGGCTTCATCGACATGGCCTCGATCCGCCCCTGGCTCCGCCATTCGTCAACATGACCTGGGGGCGAGTTTCAGGCAAGGTTCGCGTCACGTCCGGTCAGGCCCACCGGCGGCACAGCACCAGTTTCGCCGCAAGCCCCTGATCGGCCCGGAAGAATTCCAGCCGTCCGCCATGCTGCGCGGCGATGGTCGAGACGATGGCCAGCCCCAGCCCGACACCCGGGGCCGTGCCCGCGTTGCCGCCCCGCTGGAAGGCGCCGGTCAGGCGGGCGAGATCTTCTTCCGTCAACACCGAGCCGCGATCGGTGACGGTGATCCACGCGTCATCCGCATCGCCATCCACCATCACCTCGGCCTCGCGTCCGTATTTCAGCGCATTGTCGATCAGGTTCGACAGCGCGCGGCGCAGCGAGGTGGGCTGGCCGCGCATCAGGATGGCGTGGGTCTCGACCGGCTGGCGGCGGCTGCGGGCAAACAACGTTCCCGCGCGGGCGGCCCGGATCGGCGCGGGGACAAGCCGCACGGGCATGTCCACGTCCTGATAATCGGCCACCACCGCCTCGGCCAGAGAGGTCAGAGAGAGTTGCCGGAACGGCTCGGCCCCGATCTCGGCGCGGGTATAGGTCAGCACGCCTTCGATCATGGTCGTCATCTCGTCGATATCATGCTCCAGCTTGCTGCGCAGGGTATCATCCTCGATCAGTGTGCTGCGCAGCCGCAGCCGCGTGGCGGGGGTGCCCAGATCGTGGCTGACCCCCGACAGCACCAGCGCGCGGTTCTCCAGTGCGGCGCGGTCCTGCGCGACATAGGCGTTCACCGCCTCGGCGGTCTGGCGCAACTCCTCGACGCCTCCCACCGGCAGGGCGGCGTTGCGCGCCCGGTGGTCGCGCAGCGCGGCGGCGAAGCCGGCGAAGGCGCCCGAGACCTCGGCCACCCAGCCCAGCAGCAGGATCAGCGCGCCCGCCAGCACCAGCGCCGCCAGCAATCGCCGATCCGGCGGCGCGGCGTCGCAGCCCCAGATCGCGGCGCCCTCGATGCGCATCCACGGCCCCGTATCGAACTGCACGAACAGCCGGGGCGTGCTGCAGAACCGGGCCAGCGTGCGCGTGACCGATGCCAGCCCCGCCGCCTGAGAACCGCCGCCGAAGCTCTGCACCTCGGCGACCGGATATTGAATGTCGGGCGATTGGACCCGGATCGACAGCCGCGCGCCGCGCGACAGATCGGGCCGCCCGCCGCCGGTCAGCGTCAGCAGCGTCTCGCGCCATCCATTCGGCAGAGAGGGCGCGGCTCCCTGCTGCACCATCGTCACGCCCGCCGGCAGGGCGCTGCGATTTTCCAGTGAATCGTGCAATGCCAGCCCGGCGATATAGGCGCGGTCCAGATGCGTCTGCCAAGCCGCTTGGCTGGCCATCCACAGCCAGACGCCGCCACCCCCGGCCGCCATCGCCAGCACCACCCACAGGCTGGCCAGCCAGCGCAGGCTGAGGCGGCTAAGCATCGTCGCGGCTGACCTCGGCCGCCAGCACATAGCCGGTGCCGCGCTCGGTGCGGATCAGCGCCGGGTCGGTCTTCTGGCGCAGCCGGCCCACCAGCATGTCGATGGCCCGGCCCCCGGCGGCTTCGTCATGGTCCAGCGCCGCGGCGATTTCCTCGCGCGTCAGCGGGATCAGCGGGTTGGCCAGAAACACGCGCAGCAATGCGGTTTCGCGTGAGGACAGCGAGACCTGCCAGCCGCCCGGCGCCGTCACCTCGTCGCGCCGCGCGTCATAGCGCCAGCCCTGAAAGCGCAGGATCGCGTCGCGGCGGCGATGGGTCAGGCTGGGCGCGCGGCGGGCGCGGCGCAGCACGGCGCGGATGCGGGCCAGCAGCAGGTCGGGGTTGAAGGGCTTGGCGATGTAATCGTCCGCACCGACCTCGTAGCCCGCCATGCGCTGATGATCCGCCGACAGCGCCGAGACCATGACGATCGGCACATCCTGCGCCGCGCGGATCTCGGCGCAGATCTGCACGCCGTCATCCTCGCCCAGCGACACGTCCAGCAGGATCAGGTCGACCCGGCCCGCCCGCAGCGCCTCCAATGCGCCGGCGCGGCTGTCGGCGCGGCTGACATGGAAGCCCTGTCGTTGCAGATAGGCGGCCAGCATCGCCGCCATCTCGGCGTCGTCCTCGACCAGAAGCAGGCGATGCAGGCTCATGTCTTCCTCCCGGCCTTCGACATATCACTTCGTAACAGTTTGTAACATAACGGTGGGAAATCCGCCTTGCGCATGGCTGTGTTGCGTTGCGCGAATGGCCGCGGCTTTGGCATGATCCTTTCACGGCGCGGTCCCTGCAAGGTCCGTGCGATCAAGATCTGGGAGGATCCATGACCATGAAACCCCTTCTGGCGGCTTCGACCGCCGTGATGCTGGCCGGGCCGGTGCTGGCCGAGCCGCAGGCCGAAGTGCTGCACTGGTGGACCTCGGGCGGCGAGGCACGCTCCGTCGCGGTGCTGCAAGAGCAGTTCGCAGCCGAGGGCGGCAGCTGGACCGACATGCCCGTGGCGGGCGGGGGCGGCGACGCGGCAATGACCGCGCTGCGCGCCCGCGTGCTGTCGGGCAATGCGCCGACCGCCGTGCAGTTGAAAGGCCCGGCCATTCAGGAATGGTACGAGGAAACCGGGCTGGCCGATATCGGTCCCGTGGCCGAGGAAAACGGCTGGGAAGCCGTCCTGCCGGCGCGTATCGCCGAGCACATGCAATGCGAAGGCCAATGGTGCGCCGCGCCGGTGAACGTCCATCGCGTGAACTGGATCTGGGGCAACAAGCAGATCCTGGACGAGCATGGCATCGCGATGCCGACCACATGGGAGGAATTCAACGCCGCTGCCGAGACGCTGAAGGCGGCGGGCGTGACGCCTCTGGCCCATGGCGGGCAAAGCTGGCAGGACGCGACCGTGTTCGAGACCGTCGTCCTGGGCCTGGGCGGGCCGGAATTCTACCAGCAGGCGCTGGTCGACCTGGACCCTCAGGCGCTGAACTCGGATACCATGCGCCAGGTGTTCGACCAGATGCGGGTGATCCGCGGCTATGTGGACGACAATTTCTCGGGGCGCGACTGGAACCTCGCGACCGCGATGGTGATGAACGGCGAGGCCGCCTTCCAGATCATGGGCGACTGGGCCAAGGGCGAGTTTCTGGCCGCCGACAAGAAGCCGGGCGTGGATTTCGTCTGTGCCCAGACGCCCGGCGGCGGGTTCCTCTACAACGTCGACAGCTTCGCCTTCTTCAACGTCGATGGCGATGACCGCCAGCAGGGGCAGGCGCTGCTGGCCCGCCTGATCATGGGCGAGGATTTCCAGAAGACCTTCAACCTCAACAAGGGCTCGATCCCCGCGCGCACCGACGTGGCGCTGGACGAGTTCGACGATTGCGCCCGGCAATCGGCCGAGGCGATGAATGCGGGTGCGGAAAACGGTTCCCTGCTGCCCTCCTATGCGCATGGCATGGCGCTGCGCGGCGCGCCCGCCGGGGCGATCACCGATGTGGTGACGGCGCATTTCAACAGCGACATGACCTCGGACGAGGCCGTGGAGCAACTGGCCAACGCCGTCGCGAGCGCGATGTAAGGCCGACAGCCCCGCATCCGGCCGCAAGCCCGGGTGAGGGGTTTCCTTTCTGGGGGAAATCGGGAAATGGAATGGCTTGAACGCAACGTGCCCAAGCTGGTCTTGGCGCCGTCTTTCGTGGCGATTCTGGTGTTCGTCTATGGCTTCATCGCCTGGACTGCCTGGATCAGCCTGACACGCTCGCGCCTGATGCCGCGCTATGAATTCGAGGGTATCGGACAATACGAGCGCCTGTTCGCCGCGCCGCGTTGGGATGTGGCGATGGACAACCTGTTCATCTTCGGCGGGCTGTTCATCGTGATCTCGATGGTGATCGGGCTGATGCTGGCGATCTTTCTGGACCAGAGGATCCGCGCCGAGGGCGTCCTGCGCACCGTCTACCTTTATCCGATGGCGCTGTCGCTGATCGTGACGGGGACGGCGTGGAAATGGATCCTGAACCCCGGTCTGGGCATTCAGGCCACCGTGCGAAGCTGGGGGTTCGAGAACTTCACCTTCGACTGGCTGATCCGCCCCGAGATGGCGATCTATACCATCGTGCTGGCCGCCGTCTGGCAGGCCTCGGGTTTCGTGATGGCGCTGTTCCTGGCCGGGCTGCGCTCGGTCGATACCGAGATCATCCGGGCCGCGCAGGTGGACGGCATCCCGACGCACCGCATCTATTCCGCGATCATCATCCCGACCATGGCGCCGATCTTCCTGTCGGCCTTCATCGTGCTGGCGCATCTGGCGATCAAGGCGTTCGACCTGGTGATCGCGCTGACCAATGGCGGCCCCGGCTATGCGACCGACCTGCCTGCGACCTACATGTACGCGATGGCGTTCTCGCGCGGCGATCTGGGTCAGGCGGCGGCAAGCGCGATGGTCATGATGATGGTGATCTTCGCCATCGTCGTTCCCTATCTCTATAGCGAATTGAGGCCCCGCCATGACAAGTAAGGCCGTGACCAGTAACACCATGCTGCGTTGGGGCCTTTATGCGGTCCTGATCCTGTTCGCGCTGTTCTACCTGATGCCGCTGTTCGTGATGCTGACCACATCGCTGAAAAGCCTTGAGGAAATCCGCACCGGCAGCCTCTTGTCGCTGCCGCGCGAACTGACCTTCGCCCCCTGGGCCGAGGCGTGGTCCAGCGCCTGCGCGGGCACGCAATGCCAAGGGCTGCGGCCGTTCTTCTGGAACAGCGTTCTGATGGCGGTGCCTGCGGTCGCGATCTCGACCATCGTGGGGGCGCTGAACGGCTATGTCTTCGCGCAATGGCGGTTCAAGGGGGCGAACCTGTTCTTCGCGGCGATCCTGTTCGGCTGCTTCATCCCGTTTCAGGTCGTGCTCTTGCCGATGGCGCAGATGCTGGGGCTGATGGGCATCGCGGGGACGATTCCGGGGCTGATCTTCGTCCATGTGATCTATGGGATCGGCTTCACCACGCTGTTCTTCCGCAATTACTACGTCACCATCCCGCAGGAACTGGTGCGCGCGGCCAAGGTGGACGGGGCGGGGTTCTTTCGGATCTTCTTTGCGATCTTCCTGCCCCTGTCGCTGCCGATCATTACCGTTTCGGTCATCTGGCAGTTCACGCAGATCTGGAACGACTTCCTGTTCGGCGTCAGCTTCAGCGGGCCGGGCAGCCAGCCGGTCACGGTCGCGCTGAACAACATCGTCAACTCCACCACCGGCGTGAAAGCCTACAACGTGGACATGGCCGCCGCGATCATCGCGGCAGCGCCCACGTTGCTGGTCTATGTCATCGCCGGCAAATACTTCATCCGCGGCCTGACCGCCGGCAGCGTGAAAGGGTAAGCCATGCCGATCCTCGAAATCGACCATCTGCAGAAAGCCTATGGCGACACGCATATCCTGCATGACATCAACATCAGCATAGAGCCGGGCGATTTCCTGGTCCTTGTCGGTCCCTCGGGCTGCGGCAAGTCCACCTTGCTCAACTGCATCGCCGGGCTGGAGCCGATTACCGGCGGCACCATCCGCATCGGCGGGCGCGACGTGACCGGCGTGTCGCCCAAGGACCGCGACATCGCCATGGTGTTCCAGTCCTATGCGCTTTACCCGACGATGAGCGTCGCCAGGAACATCACCTTCGGGATGCAGGTGCGCGGCGTGGACAAGGCCACGCAGGCCGCGAAACTGGCCGAGGTCGCCCGGCAACTGCAGATCGAGCCGCTTTTGGCCCGCAAGCCCGGCCAGTTGTCGGGAGGGCAGCGCCAGCGGGTGGCGATGGGCCGGGCGCTGGTGCGCGATCCCAAGCTGTTCCTGTTCGACGAGCCGCTGTCCAATCTGGACGCCAAGCTGCGCGTGTCCATGCGGACCGAGATCAAGAAGCTGCACCAGGATCTGAACGCCTCGATCGTCTATGTCACCCATGACCAGATCGAAGCGATGACGCTGGCCACCAAGATCGTCGTGATGAAGGGCGGCGTGATCCAGCAGATCGGCACCCCGGCGGAAATCTACAACCGCCCGGCCAACATGTTCGTGGCCGATTTCATGGGCAGCCCGGCGATGAACCTGATCCCGGCGCAGGTGCGCTCCGAAGGCGGCCAGACCCGCATCGAGATTGCGCGCGAGGGTGCGGCGCCGCTGGTCATCACCGACCCGGTGGCGCGCCAGCTTCCGGCCGAGATCGTCCTGGGCGTCCGTCCCGAGGATATCCACGAAGCGACCGGCAGCGCCCATCTGCCGGGGCTGGCGCAGGGCGCGGGCGGCGAGGTGATGATCGAGATCGTCGAGCCTGCGGGCGCGGATACCTTTGCCGTCACCCATCTGGGCGGCAAGCCGGTCACGGCGCGGCTGCGCGCGGAAAGCGCGGTTCGGGCGCGGGCGATGTTTCCGCTCGCCTTCGACCTCTCGAAAGTGTCCTACTTCTCGCCCGAGAGCGGAGAGCGGTTGAACTAGGACAAGCGCGACGGCGTTGCTTCCGTGCGATCCGGGGCGCGCCGATCAGCGACTGGGCGCGCCGTCGCGGCGCGGTCAGGATCTGGCGATCCGAGGATCGCGCGAAAGCGGCCCCGTATCGCCAAGGCAGGGGGTAAGCTGATCCTGGCCCCCTGCATGCTCTGCCGTCCCGCTGCCGGGGATGGAAAAGTTGCAATCTCGCATTCATGCCCCGTGACCTGCCACGGGATTTTTCCTCCAGATGCGATTAGAGTCCGATCCAAGTTGAGGACGGACAATGAAGCGAACGATATGAACCGAAGAGCAGATTATTGGCATCCTGGCCGAGCATGAGGCTGGTGCGAAGTGCGCCGATCTGTGCCGCAAGCACGGCATGTCGGAAGGCACCTTTTACAACTGGAAGGCCAAGTTCGGCGGCATGACGGTTTCGGAGGCGAAACGGCTGAAGGCGCTGGAGGATGAGAACGCGAAGCTGAAGAAGCTGCTGGCCGAACAGATGCTCGATCTGGCGGCCATGAAAGATCTGGTTTCAAAAAAGTGGTAGGGTCCGCCGTGAAGCGCGAAGCCGTCGCATATCTGCAGGCCGAACACGACCTGTCGGAACGACGGGCCTACCTCATCGTCGGTGCGGATCGGAAGATGATCCGCTATCGGTCACAACGCCCGCCCGACACGGAATTGCGCGGACGGCTGCGAGAACTCGCCAACGAACGGCGTCGGTTCGGCTATCGACGCCTATTCATCCTGTTGCAACGCGAGGCCGAGCCTTCCGGGATCAATCGGATCTACCGTTTGTATCGCGAGGAAGGGTTGACGGTGCGCAAACGGAAGGCTCGGCGCAAGGCGATCGGGACACGGGCGCCGATCCTGGTCGAGGCGCGGCCCAATGCACGCTGGTCGCTGGATTTCGTCCACGATCAGTTTGCCCACTGCCAGCGTTTCCGAGTGCTGAACGTGGTCGACGATGTCACCCGTGAATGCCTGGCCGCCATCCCGGATACCTCGATCTCGGGGCGACGGGTGGTGCGCGAATTGACAGCCCTGATCGAACGCCGCGGAAAGCCGGGAATGATCGTCAGCGACAACGGCACGGAGCTGACCTCGAATGCCATCCTGCGGTGGTGTTCCGAGCACCGGATCGAATGGCATTACATCGCGCCAGGAAAACCCATGCAAAATGGCTTCGTGGAGAGTTTCAACGGACGGATGCGGGACGAGTTGCTCAATGAGACCATGTTCCGCAATCTGGCTCACGCTCGCGTCGCAATTGCGGCTTGGGTGACCGACTACAACACCGAACGCCCGCATTCGGCCTTGGGTTACCAGACCCCGGTCAACTATGCGCACACCCTGACCACCGCAATCGCCCGCCCCGCTACGCGAGATGAAAGCTCCGCGCGTCGGGAGATTGCTCAACCCGCGCCGATTGGCGTAAACAGCAACCGGGCTCCAGTTGCCGCTGGAGGAAAATTCAGGGGCAGGTCAGTGGTGCTGGCCAGCTGCGGGAGTTCGACACGACCCTGCATTTGTTCAAATCCTAAGATTATCAAAACAAATTTTTGTCCCGCTGCAGCGGCGGATAGCCTCGTCGTCAGGAAACCGACGGAGGACGGATCTCATGACCGACGACATGCTTCATGTCATGGAATGGCATAATGGCGAGAAGGACTTTTCCCCTTTCTCGGATGCCGAGATGCAGCGACGCCAGGACGACATGCGCCGCTGGATGGCCGGGAACGGAGTCGATGCGGCACTGTTCACCTCGTATCACTGCATCAACTATTATTCGGGCTGGCTCTAGGCCGTGTTGACAAACGGGGTTCACCGGGCGGGCTGAACATGATTCAAGCTGGTATCTGCGACGGAGACCAGCTTGGCACGAGACCTGATGTCGGACGGGGAATGGGCGATCCATGAGCGCTTCATCCTATCGAGGCGCTACAAACGGCGCAACCGCATCGAGATCATGTTCGGCCGCCCGAAGGATTGGCGGCGTGTCGCGACCCGATACGACCGGTGCCCGGAAACCTTCCTCTCTGCGATCATGCTGGCCGCAACCGTCTTGTTCTGGCTGTGAAACTCAATGAGTCTGGACCCTAGGGTCAGGACTCGTTCTCGTGTCATAGCCAGAAGATGACGGTAGCCGCGAGGGCTATGGCGGAGAGAAAGGCCTTCGGGGACCGGTCATAGCGGGTGGCCACCCTGCGCCAATCCTTTAGGCGGCCGAACATGATCTCGATCCTGTTTCGGCGTTTGTAGCGGCGCTTGTCATGCTTGACGGGCCTGCTGCGCGATTTCCTGGCCGGGATGCAGGGCTTTATCCCCTTGTCTTTCAACGCATCTCTGAACCAGTCAGCGTCGTAGCCGCGGTCCGCCAGCAACCATTCGGCCCTCGGCAAACTGCCCAACAGGGCGGCTGCGCCCGTGTAGTCGCTGACTTGGCCAGCAGTCATGAAGAACCGGATCGGGCGGCCATCGGCGTCCGCCACGGCATGCAGCTTGGTGTTCATGCCGCCCTTGGTTCGGCCGATCAGACGCCCCCTTCGGTCGCCAGAGCCCCTTTTTTCCACCGCAGGCTGGTCGCCGTGCGGTGCGCCTTCAGATAGGTCGCGTCAATCATCACCGTCTTCGGAACAGCGGCCTCGGCGGCCAAGCCATCCATCATCCGGGCGAAGACCCCCTTGTCGCTCCACCGCTTCCAACGGTTGTAGAGGGTCTTCGGTGGGCCATACTCCCTTGGCGCATCGCGCCAACGCAAGCCGTTGCGATTGACGAATATTATGCCACTCAGCACGCGCCGATCATCGACGCGTGGCTTTCCATGGCTCTTGGGGAAGAACGGTGCCAGACGCGCCATCTGCGCGTCAGTCAGCCAGAACAGGTTGCTCATCGGTCAGTCTCCTCGCAGAGCCTGAATCATGATGAAACAGCAAAATCAATGGGTCCTGACCCTAGCGATGTGAGATGAGCCTGAAGATTCCTTGCCGGCACCAAATGTTCTATTGTTGACACAGTTTTGATGCCTGATCACCCCCAATTTGAGCGTTCTCAGTAAGTGATATCCTACTCGATTGTGAGCATATGATCGGTGGACAAAAACATGCAACTCTGCCATGTTAGGTAGCTTGGGAATGTTGAGGAAATAGATGCTTATATATTCAACTAGAACTGATTTTTGTAAGCAGGCCCTCCGCTATGAACTGCACAAGCGCCCCGGCCAAGATTTATTGGTGTTCCTGCCGGGCTTGCGGAGAGTCGGATCTACGCGAGTGAATTACTATAGTCGAATTACTTGGAGCCCACTTTTCTCAGCTTCTTGCCTATATGTATCTGATCCGTGTTTGGACAATTCGAGACCAGAACTTAGAGGGTCATGGTTTCAAGGCTGCGAGGAAGTATTTGCCGTCGAGCAATTGGCGAACGATATCCGTGCGATGTCATCCGACTTCAACTTTTCCGAAGCTCGGACGGTGCTATACGGATCGTCCCAAGGTGGTTTTGCCGCTCTTGCATTGGGCACTTATCTGACAGCTGCCAAAGTCTTGGCGGAGTGCCCCCAATCAGATGTCCGGCTGTTCAACCTTAAAACGGACACCAGCAGAGCTGCCAAATTTTGTTACGGGGTGGATAGTATTTCTGCTGTGCCAAAGACATTCGATAATCGTCTGAGTCTCATGGCCCTCTACAAAAGTATAGGTTTCGCCCCAAGAAACAGGATACTCGTCAAGCAGACAGATACGCATGCTGTCGATTTTCATGTTAAACCGCTCAAAGATGCCTTTAGCAACAGAACGGACGTCCATGTTTTCGATGGGGCCCTTGGAGAGGGTGGTCACAGCGCATTGCCCAAAGAGATCATTGTTGATGAGATCAATGCACTTCTCGCCTGATCCGTGATACCTCTTCGCCGACTGTACCTGATGTTAGTCGAGAGGCCAGTCGTTCAGCCGGTCATGTGCCTGGCGGTGTTGGCTGGGCAACTGCGCGAGCCCGCTCAAGGATGGCCGAGAGAATCGAGCGGCAAGATGCGTGTCGATGACGCCGCATCGCCCGCACACCTCTCCCTGAAACAGCATTTACCGCATGGCTGGTGAGCAGTCAGCCTTGGCCAGCGCGCATCCGGCGGTCCGCGATCTCGAAAGAGGGAGCCACCGTAACCGGAAGCACGATAATCGCCTCTGTGGATTGAGAATATGCTCGCTGCGATCCTGTTCGCTGCGGCCCGCGGGTTTCTTGCGGCCTCATGGTCCCACCCGCTGCGATTGCTGCGGCGCAGCCTTGCCCGTACTGGCGAATTTCATCACATATTCGGGCAGGTCCGAATATGGTGCAGGTGAGAACGGCAGTAGAAACAACAGATCCTCGTTGGCATAGTGCAGCAACACGTCCACATGGGAGTGTTGTTGTCACGCGGTTTTCTTCAGCTACCACCCGCTTGGCATCCCATTCGGCTATGCCCCGAACGCGCAGAGCGGGTCCAATGGATCACCGATACCCCGCTCGCCAATCCCTCCATCTGGTCGAGCGATCTACCTTCACCGCATTGACCGGCAGCCGCCGAGAGGTAGGTGCCAATGCACACCTCGACAACAACCGGCTACCAGCCGATTCCGAATACCCACATTCCGTCACCGAATCATGTCCAGCGCATTGATGCCTCTTATTTTGCCTGCAGCCCGCAGGCGAACCGCATATCGGGCATCAAACCGCGCGGCCCGGTTTCCGCTTCCCGTCCATGAGCTCGCAGAAGGTGGCGAAGTCCGGTTGCTCGGGCTTGATGATCGAGAAGGGAGTGCCCTTGCGGTTGCTACGCGATGCGGAGGGTGGGCGAGAGCAGAACGGAGCGATTCGACATCATCCCCGCACAATTTCGCGTGATGATGACGATCGCCCGGAGGATGTTTGCCGAAGACGCCGGTGAAACCATCGACAAGATCCCGGTGGAGAGGGCGATTCGCCTGATCGGGTGCGCTCGGCGGGACCCCACGGAAGCTGTTCGGCAACACTTGGCCCCGCGCGCGCGATCCCGCCTATGGCATTCGTTGACGCATTGTGCCATGAGCGGGGCGGCGGTTATGTTCCGCCGAGGGATCGCCGTGTGTGCATTGGCCGGTCCGGGGCATCTGCCCCATCTACTGTTTTGAGTATTTGCATGTATCCGAGTTTTTACACGGCCATCGCGTTCTCTAACGTATGAAGTTTTGACAGGACGACCAACATGTTCGACAATAAATCCATCCTGATTACAGGCGGGACCGGCAGCTTTGGCAAGAAGTATGTCCAGACGCTGCTGTCGCGGTTCAAGCCCCGAAAGATCATTGTCTTCTCGCGCGACGAACTGAAGCAGTTCGAGATGCAGCAGAAGTTCAACGATCCCTGCATCCGCTACTTCATCGGCGACGTGCGCGACCGCGAGCGGGTGCTGCAGGCGACGCGCGGGGTGGATTACATCATCCATGCCGCTGCATTGAAACAGGTGCCGGCGGCGGAATACAACCCCGTCGAATGCATCAAGACCAATATCGACGGGGCGCAAAACGTCATCCATGGCGCCATCACCAACAATGTCGAGAAGGTGATCGCGCTTTCGACCGACAAGGCGGCGAACCCGATCAACCTCTATGGCGCGACCAAGCTTGCCTCGGACAAGCTCTTCGTCGCCGCGAACAACATGGTGGGCGAACGCCGGACCCGTTTCGCCGTGGTGCGCTACGGCAATGTCGTGGGCTCGCGCGGTTCGGTCGTGCCGTTCTTCCAGGGGCTGATCGACCAGGGCGCGAAAAGCCTGCCGATCACCGATACCGACATGACCCGCTTCTGGATCTCGCTCCAGCAAGGGGTGGATTTCGTGCTGAAGAACTTCACCCGCATGCATGGCGGCGAGATCTTCGTGCCGAAGATCCCCTCGGTGCGCATCGTCGACCTGGCCCGCGCCATGGCGCCGGGGCTTGAACAGCATGTGATCGGCATCCGCCCCGGCGAAAAGCTGCACGAAATCATGTGCCCGGCCGATGACAGCCACCTGGCCGTCGAATACGATGACCATTTCGTGCTCTCGCCCTCGATCCGCTTCTACGATCACGACGTGGACTATTTCTCGAACGGCATCGGCGAGTCCGGCAAGGCCGTGGGGCGTGGCTTCGAATACAATTCGGGCACCAACACCCACTTCCTGAGCGTGGACGAGATCGTGGAGTTCAACGCGAAGGCCATGGCATGATCCCTTATGGCCGCCAGGACATCGACGACGCCGATATCACGGCGGTGGTCGAAGTCCTGAAAAGTGATTTCATCACCCAGGGCCCGGCGGTGCCGCGTTTCGAGGCGGCGCTGAGCGACTGGTGCGGCGTGCCGCATGCGGTGGCGATGAACAGCGCCACCTCGGCGCTGCATGTCGCCTACCTGGCGCTCGGCCTCGGACCCGGCGACGAGTTCTGGACGGCGCCGGTCACCTTCGTCGCCACTGCCAATGCCGCGCTTTATTGCGGGGCGGAGGTGCGCTTCGTCGACATCGACCCGGTGACCTACACGCTCGATCTCGACCGGCTGGAGGCGATGCTGGTCGTGGCGGAGGCCGAGGGACGGCTGCCGAAGATCGTGGCGCCGGTGCATCTGGCGGGACAGTCCTGCGACATGGCGCGGCTGGCGGAGCTTGCCCGCCGCTACGGCTTTCGCGTGGTCGAGGATGCCAGCCATTCGATCGGCGCCTTCTTCGGCAATGCTCCGGTCGGCGACTGCCGCTTTTCCGACATCTGCGTCTTTTCCTTCCATCCGGTGAAGATCATCACCACCGCCGAGGGCGGGGCCGCGACCACCCGCGATCCCGAACTGGCGCAGAAGATGGAACTGCTGCGCAGCCATGGCGTGACGCGCGACCCTGCCCTGATGCGCAACGAGCCGCATGGCGGCTGGTATTACGAGCAGGTGGCGCTTGGCTACAACTACCGGATGACCGACCTGCAGGCTGCGCTCGGCGCCAGCCAGATGGCCCGGCTTGCGGGCTTCATCGAGGCCCGCCACGCCCGCCGCGCGGTCTATGACGAGCAGCTGCGTGGCCTGCCGCTGCAACTGCCGCATCAGGCGGAGGGCCAGCGCTCGGCGCTGCATCTCTATCCCGTGCTGGTGACGCAGGACGCACCGCTCGACCGCCGCGCGTTGTTCGACGCGCTGCGCGCAGCCGGGATCGGGGTGAACATGCACTACCTGCCGGTCTACCGTCAGCCCTGGTACGTCGAGCACGGCTTCCCGCAGGACGAGTGCCCGGTGGCCGAGGACTACTATGCCCGCGCGCTCTCGATCCCGCTCTATGCCACGCTGAGCGAGGCCGACCAGGCGCAGGTCATCGCCACGCTGCACCGGCTGCTCTGTTGAGGAGGGGATATGACTGTTATCCCGGTGATTGTCCAAGCGCGGATGAGTTCGACTCGTCTGCCAGGCAAGGTCATGCAGACCTTGCGAGGCAAAACCTTCCTTGAGCATTGCATAGACCGCTGCACGCGGATCGAAGGCATCAGCGAGGTGATCGTCGCCACCACGGACCGGCCGGATTGCGACGGGATCGCCGACCTGGCCCAGGCCCGTGGCTACAGGGTGTTTCGCGGCTCGCAAGAGGATGTGTTGTCACGTTATCTGGGGGCTGCGTGCGAGGTGGGGGCTGATGCGGTGATGCGCATCACCTCCGATTGCCCGCTGATCGACCCAGCCGTGGCCTCGATGGTGGTGGCAAAGTTCCGCGAGGGCGCGCATGACCTCGTGACCACCAATATCCCGCCGAGTTGGCCCAACGGCATGGATGCCGAGGTCGTCACCATGGCGGCGCTGGAGGAGGCGGGCCGCGAGGCCACCGCCAAATCCGAGCGCGAACATGTGACGACCTTTATCCGCCGCCGCCCGGCGCGTTATCGGCTGTTCAGCTTCCCCTGTCCGATGGAGGGGGTGGCGCACTGGCGGATGACGCTCGATACGCCGGAGGATCGCGACTTCTTCGCTAGGCTGGCCGAGGATTTCCCCGGCTGTTTCGAGACCGCGGGCTGGGAAGATCTGTTTCGCTTTATCGCTGATCGACCCGATCTCTGGGCGATCAATACCGATGAGCGGATGTGACCGGGGGTGCCTGGTCCGACCGAACTGGAAGGATTTGGAAGATGTTTGTTCTCAGCCAGATTCCGGCTGATCTGAAACGCGAGGTTCTTGCCTGGCGCAATGCCGAGGCAGTGCGCTGCAGCATGATCACTCAGGACCCAATCAGTGAGGAAAACCATTTCACCTGGTGGGACCGGGTGGCCGAGGATCGCAGCAAGCGGTTGCTGATGCTGGCGGATGAGGCCAGCGTTCTGGGTGTCATCACCTTCTTTGGTATCGAGGGAGGTAGTGCCTGGTGGGGCTTTTACCCTTCGACAGATGCCGAAGGCCGCACCCGGGCCGATCTGGCCAGTTGGCTGGCGATGGAACAGGCGGCGCTGGTCTACGCCTTCGATGTCCTGAAGCTCGACCGCCTGCTGTGTGAGACTCGGCATGACAATGCGGGTGTACTGAGTCTGCACGACCGGGTGGGATTCCGTACGCTGGCGCCCGACGATTTTCCCAATGCGCTGGCGCATAAGCTGATCGTCAAGGAGATGGACAGGGTGCAATTTTCTGCCCTGCGCAAGGCGGGCGATCTGCCCGATGCCTCGATGCTGAAGGTCGAACCGCATGTCTTCGACCTGCCGCCCGAGCCACAGAATCGCATTGCGGTGCTGGGCAGCGCCAACTGGGATCTGGGCGCGCGCACCCTGGCTGACAGGTTCAAGATATGGACGGGTCAGAGCGTGCACGTTCATACTCCGCCCTTTGGTCAGGCCATGCTGCAACTGCTCGATTCCGGGTCTGATCTCCGTCGATCGCAGCAGGATCTGTGGATATTCGCCGACCGCTACGAAGATTTTTGCGATCCCTTCGCCGTGCCCGGCATGACCGCCAATGAGATAGTCCAGGCGCGTTTTTCTCGCTATCTGAGCTTGATCCGCCAGATGCGGACCGAGTTGAAGGGGGTCTTTCTTATCCATGACATCGCCCCGACGAAGGCTTGGCCGCAAAGCTTGACTGAACGAGTCGACGGCTCTGGCCCAGTCGGTCACAGCTGTGCAGCAATGAATGCCGAACTCGCGGCGCTGTGCCGCGATCTGCCCGATTGCCATCTGCTGCCGGTGTCCTCGGTGATTGATGAGGTAGGACGGCGCAATGCCGATCCGGGCAAATACTGGCTTCTGGGCCGCATCGCCTATGGTGGGGCTTTCTACGAGGCCTGGAGCCGGATGGTTGCCGGCTTCCTGTTGGCACTGCGCGGCCAGACCGCTCGCGCGGTAGTCTTCGATCTAGACAATACGCTCTGGGGCGGGGTGATCGGCGATGACGGGATTTCCGGCATCCAGCTCAGTTCGGATTACCCGGGCAATGACTTCAAGGCGGTGCAAGGTGTGGGCGCGGCGCTCAAGGCGCGGGGCCTGCCGCTGACCATCTCCAGCAAGAATACCGAACATGTCGCGTTGGACGCGATTCGCAATCATCCCGAGATGGTGCTGCGTGAGGGCGACTTTGTCACTCATCGCATCAACTGGAACGTCAAGTCCCAGAATATCCGTGAAATGGCGGCAGAACTGTCGCTGGGGCTGGGATCGTTCATGTTCATCGACGACAATCCGGTGGAGCGTGCCGAGGTGCGCCGCAATGCCCCCGGTGTGATCGTTCCGGAAATGCCCGAGGATGTCTCACTCTGGCCCGAGTTCATCTTGGATCATCCGGCGCTGGCTGCGATCTCATTGTCGGCCGAGGATCTGGGGCGAGTGAAATCTTACGAGATCCGTCGCCAGATTATCAACGCCGAACAGAATGCCATCTCGCGCGAGGCTTTCCTGGCTGAGTTGGGAATGACGCTGGAGGTGCTGCCCGTTACCGAGGCGACGCAGCAGCGTGTCAGCCAACTGATCGCCAAGACCAACCAGTTCAATACCACTGCGCGGCGATATTCCCAATCCGATCTGGCCGATCTGGCTGCGCGGGGCGGTGAATTGCTGACCCTGCGTTTGAAGGACAAATACGGATCGGACGAGTTGATCGGAGTCGTTGTCGCGGACTACCGGCCTGAGGAGGGGACGACCGTGGTCGATAACTTTATCATGTCCTGCCGGGTGCTGAACCGGGGCGTTGAGGCGGGCGGACTGGCCGTGCTGTCGGAGCGCGCGCTGCGGCGCGGCTGCACGGCGCTGCGCGGCCAGATCATCCCGACTGAGCGTAACGAACCCTGCCGCAAGCTTTACAGCGACAACGGTTTTGTCCCGCTGGAGGATGGCTGGTTTGAACATCCGCTGGGGGCAAGCCCGCTGCCGCGCCCGGCTTGGCTTACGGTCGAGACCAATGAATAACGAGGGGAAGCCCATGTCCGATTTCGTGAGCGGGATCAGCCCGCTCTATGTTGATCACCTCGCGGTCACCACCGCCGAGTTCGAGCCCTGTCTGCGCGATTATCTGGCGATGCCGGGTGCGCGTATAAGCCGTGGCCCGGGCTTCAACGATCAGCAGAAGGTGCGCTTTGCCTTCGTGCAACTGGCCGATGGTTTCCGGGTGGAGATCCTCGGCCTGCCCGAAACAGGCGACAGCCCGATCATGGCTCATGTGGAGCGCGGTGGCGGGGCCTATCACCTGTGCTATGCCGTGGCCGATATCGACGCCTCGCTGGAGCGGGCGCAAGCGGCGGGCGCGCGCGTGGTGGTGCCACCGAAGCCCGATCCGGCACATGACGGCCGGCCGGTCGCCTTTCTGATTCATCCGGCACATGGCCTGGTCGAGTTGGTTGCAGCCTGGCCAACCATGGCTGCGCCCGCCGCAGCCCCTGCCAAGGCGTCCCCGGTACCGACTGCGCCTGCGGCGCCATCGTCGGCCGAGGCACAGCCCGAACTGGTAGCGGCCTTCCGCACCGTCCTGCGCAAACTGTCCACCGAGGAAGTGACCGAAGCACGGTTCGGCGATGCGCCCGGCTGGGATTCGCTGGCCCATCTGCAGCTGGTGATGGAGGTCGAGCGTCGTCTCGGCATCCGCATTCCCACGCGCGAGATGGGGAATCTCACCAGCTTTGCGGCCTTCGCTGCCCATGTCGAAAAAATACTGGCTTGACCGGGACCATCCGGCCGCACGCCGTTACAGGAGATACGAGATGACCCGACCCTTCAACATCGCCGGCCACCCGATCGGCCTTGGCCACCAGCCCTTCATCATCGCCGAGATGTCGGGCAATCATAACCAGAGCCTTGACCGTGCGCTGGCCATCGTCGAGGCTGCCGCCAAGACGGGGGTCCATGCCCTAAAGCTGCAAACCTATACCGCCGACACCATGACAATCGATGTCACCGAAGGCGAGTTCCACATTTCGGACGAGACGAGCCTCTGGGCCGGCAAGAGCCTGCACAAGCTCTATCAGGAAGCCTATACCCCCTGGGAATGGCACAAGCCAATCTTCGACCGCTGCCGCGAACTGGGGATGGTGGGCTTCAGTTCGGCCTTCGATCCGACTTCGGTCGATTTTCTCGAAACGCTGGATGTGCCGGTCTACAAGATCGCCTCTTTCGAGATGACCGATTTGGAGTTGGTGGCCAAGGTTGCTCGCACCGGAAAGCCGGTCATAATCTCGACCGGCATGGCCAATGTGGCAGAGATTGCCGAAACCGTCGATTGCGCGCGGGACAACGGCTGCAAGGATCTGGTGCTGCTGAAATGCACCTCGGCCTATCCGGCGACGGCGGCCGATGCCAACCTGGCCTCGATCCCGGCGCTGCGGCAAATGTTCGGCTGCGAGGTCGGTCTATCGGACCACACCATGGGCACGGCGGTGTCGGTCGCTGCGGTTCCCTTGGGGGCGGTAGTCTTCGAGAAGCATTTCACCTTGGCCCGGGCCGATGGCGGCGTGGATTCCGCCTTCTCGCTGGAACCCGACGAACTGGCGCGCCTGGTCAGCGAGACCCGCGATGCGCAGTTAGCCATCGGCAAGCCCACTTTCGGCGGAGGCTCGTCCGAAAAGACCTCGCGGTCGCACCGTCGTTCACTTTACGTGGTGAAGGATCTCAAGACCGGCGACATGCTGGATGAGGACAATTTGCGTTCGATCCGGCCCGGTTTGGGTTTGCCGGTGAAATACCGCAAGGTCCTGCTGGGTACTCGCGTCAAGAAAGACGTCAAGCGCGGCACCCCGATGGATTGGGATCTTCTATAAACCGATTGTGGCGCAGCCCTGTGGTGGGGCTGCGCTGCCAATGTCTCAACGGTCTTTTATTTCAACAAGTTTGTTTTGGGTAAGGATTTTATCGGCGTGGGTAGGATGCCGGATCGCAATATGGGATGAACAGATGACGGATAATGTGGAGCAGCAGGTAACAGATTCTGAAAAATCTTCAGTTGGACGGCCTAATGCCTGCCTGTATGGTGCCGATCCCTCTGTAATACAGCGAGTGCGGCGGTGTTTTCCCCAGTTTCGCTGGCTGGAGCCATCGCAAATGGTGGCGGAAGTTCCCGCTCCGCCCATGGATGCAGCGGCCCGTCGGGCGTCGAGAGCCGGTTTGTTCGGCCTGTTTTCGCGCCGGTCCGAACCTTCGCCGCCGCCCACCTCTGTTCCGGCGACACGCCAGACGGCGATTTCTGATATCTCTTGGCATGTGCTTTGGCACGAAGCGGACCCCGACCTGCTGCCGGCCGACTCCGGGCCTCGGCTGTTGCTGGAACTGGGCCCCTTCGCCAAATTCCCGGTCCAGAAACCGGGCCGGGTGAATGGTTGCCTGTCGATGGTGCTGCGGCCACTGGATGGGATCTTGCCAGAGGGGGCTGATATGACCCCGGGCTGCCCTGTCTTGATGCAAGGGGCACAGATCGACCCGGCGCAGGCGCCTTTCGTCCTGGTGGTGGGAAGCACTGCCTTGGCCTTGGCCACGCGGGACCGCTGCGGGGACCTGCCGATTTATCTTGTCCCGGCCGAAGCGCCGAACCATGAGGAACAGTGGGCTTTGGTTGGCGCTGGTGTCACCATCCCGCCGAGCATCGTTCTGGGCGCGGTCTTACGCAATGCCGCCGAAATCGTGACGGACAGGTTCGATATAGCCTTGGCGGCACGGCAGGCCGGGCTTGCGGTCACTGCGGCGGGCGAGGCTGCGTCGGCGGCGCTGGCGCTGCCCGAGGTGGACGGGGTGTTCGATCCACAAGGAGTCTACGGCTTCGCGCTAGGTCGCCCGCGCCGCGAAAGCGTTTCGACGGCAACTTTTGTCGCAGCCTGGAAGCGGGCAATCTCCGAGGAGACCGCCTTCCAGAGTCTGTCGCTATCGTCGCTGCCGAGGGAAATCAGCCATCTGGTGATCGGGGCACCTGCGCCGCATCTTCTGGAAGCATTGTCGCAGCGTTTCGGACCTGCGCTCTGGGTCAAGCCTGCAGATCTGACCCGCGAGGATTTGTCGGCCTTGCGTGCGGATTGGAGCGGGGTTGTGCCGCTGATCGTCAATGTGGGCGGGCAAATTCCTGCCTCCGAGGTGGCGGAGTGGCTGGCTTGGTGCGGCGATGGCCAGGGAATCGAACTGCGGGACGTTCCGGCACACAACCCCTTTGGCGCCTGTCTCAACAAGACCTTCCAGCCGTTGCTCGCTCTGATGCCCATCGTATTGGATGACGAGGGAAAGGTGCAACTTGCATTGGCCAGAAGCTTTGCAGCCCTGACTGCGCACGAGCGCCGCAAGCTTGCGATCGAGGGGGAAGCTCTGCGCCCGGCCCTGCGCCGTCTGCCAATGGTGAAACGCTCCAACCGTTTCAGCCGGGTCGAGATGGCACGTCGTTTCGGCACGCCTGGACCGCGTCGTCTACTGGTGCTGGGCCGACCGCCGGAGGCTCTACAGGACGATACCGCCCTGATGGTGGGTCTGCTGAAACAGGCGGACGAGATACTTTATCTGCCGGCCGAGGGGGAAAAGACCGACTGGCTTAAACCCTTCGGCGCCCGGGTCCGGGTGCTGCGCGAGCCATTGCATCTGGGCGAACTGGCGCTGGTGGTCGACGAGATTCATGTGCTGGGACATCCGCTGGGGATCTGGGCGCCGCTGTTCGACCTGCCCCTGTATCAGCATGGTCCTGCTGTTTGGGACGGAGAGACCGAGTCGTTCGGTGATACACTGCATCGGGATATCTGGATTGGCTGGTTTTGCACAACCTGCCTGCTAGCCTTCGACCCGCTGACGGAACAGGGAACGTCCGTGCGGGACTATGCTGAAACCTGGTTGCCATCGGGCGGGGATCTCTCCGGGCCGGTCGTGACAGGGCTGACCAGTCGGGCGCTTGATCCGTCCAACCTTCCTGCGGTGCGATACGGCTTGTTGTCGCTGCTATCCGCCGCCGGGCAGGAAAAGGCCCTGCTGCCGCTGGCCGGTCCGTTGCAGCAGGCCGATCTTGCAGGGCAGCATGTCGGGCTGGACTGTTTCGTGGCGATGCTGCTGGCCCGGGCCGAGGGGTGGCAGGCGGCGGTGACGCGGGCGCACTGGATTTGGAAGCGGCATGGCGCAGAGGCGTTGCCGAAGGTTTTCACTCTGTTGCTGAACCTTCGCAAGGGCTTGTCCAACTGGGACGAGGCCAATCGCTTCCCGACCTTTGTTCTGGCTGTGTTCAGGGGGCTGCCATCGCAGAACCTGCTGGAACTGGGCCAGAGCTTCGTACAGGCACGACGTTTCCGGGCGGCGCTGACCTTTCTGGGCAGTTGTTTACCCACGGCCGAACGTCACCTGTTGGAGGCCGAATGTCATATCCGGCTGGGTCAGCAGGCTGAAGCGGAGGGGCTGCTGGCCCAGTTGGACAGCCAACCCGTCCACCGCCAGAAGGTTGCCGTGGTGCGCCGGCTGGCGGCCGCACTTGGCGGCAAGTCGGAAGAGAGTCTGCGCCTGCTTGAGGCCCGTGTCGCCGAGGCGCCGCAGGATTACGACAGTAGGCTGGCCATGGCCGAGCAGTTGATCGCCTGCGGCCGGCGGTCCGAGGCCGAGCAGATCCTGTTACCGCTGATCCGCACGGCAGTGGTATCCGTGGCAGCGCTTCGGATGCTGGCACAGCTCTACCTCGACCGGATGGAGACTTCGCGGGCTCGTGGGTTGCTGGAGGCGCAACTGCAGTTGACGCCCTCCGATGCGGTGGCTTGGCGGATGCTGGCTGATGCCCATTCCTTCGAGAATGATCTGCCGATGGCTTGCGATTGTTTGGCGCGGGTGCTGCGCCTGTCTCCCGGGAACCGCGGGGCGTATCTCGCTTTGTGCGATCTAGAGGCCGAGATGGCTGAAGCAGGCGTGCCTGATGCAGGACGCTGGAGCTCGGCCTTCGAGGCATTCCTGGACGACCTGGATCCGATGACGGCTGAAACCCGGCTGGCGCGCGCGCATATCCGGCTGCAGAACAACGATTTTGCCGGTTTCCGAAAGGATTGCGAAGCCATTCTGGCCTCTAAGCCCGATTATGTGCCTGTGCGGCTGTGGCTGGCCCATGCCAGGGCCTGGACTCCCGGTGAAAAGACTGCGCAGGAGATTGCCGCTATTGCCGCGGAATACGAATGCGTTCTCGTGCGCGAAGCCGATGATAATACTTTCGCGCTGTTGGATGCGATGCGCAGCTTCGCCCAGACCGGAGACGTGACCAGCCTGCAGCGTTTGGTCCGACGGTATCGGCATGCCATGTGCGAGGGCGCACCCGAACGCATGGCGGTGCCGCGTTACAATGCCGGCCTGGCGCTGGGGGATTACCGGGACGTCTATGCGGCGATGCGGCTGTTGGCTCGCACGCAGGTGCTGCGCCGCTACCAGCAGGATTTCCAGTTGATCCTGTCGCTGGATGAGGCCCCCCGTGCCGGCGATGTCCTGCTGCTTTCTGAGGGCGGGGTCGGTGACGAGATCCGATATTCCGCACTTTATCCTGAACTGGCAGCTCGGTTGCGCCATCCGGTCGTTTCGGTTGATGCGCGGCTGGAAACTCTGTTCCGCCGTTCCTTCCCGATGATTGAGCGCTTCGTCCCGATCAAACGCTATGATCGCAAGCGACTGCATCGGGATTTGATCGGCGACATGGGCGATTTGCCTGGACGCGACCTGACCCCTTTCATGACAGATCCCGTTCTGGCGGTGGCGCGGCAGGCGGCAGCGGTGTTGCCCGTGCCCTGCGCGCTAGCCGACCTGCGACAGCAGGATGCCGATTTCGCTCGCAGTCATCGGGTGCGGTTGGTGCCGGATCCGGCTTTGCGTGCTGATTGGGCCCGGCGGCTGTCGCCCTATGCAGACAAGCTGTTGGTCGGGTTGACCTGGACCAGCGTGCTGCGCCACTACCAGCGCGATACCCAGTATTTCACCAGCGCCGAAATCGCCGATCTGCTGCGTCTGCCGGGAGTGGTTTTTGTCAATTGCCAATATGACGATGTTTCTGCCGAACTGGCTTGGATCCGCGACGAACTGGGGGTCGAGGTGTTGGATTTCCCCGACCTTGACAAGCGCGACGATTTCGAGGGGCTGACGGCACTTCTGGCCGAACTCGATCTGTTCGTCGGTACCGGCACGACCACGACCGAGTTGGCAGCGATGACCGGCATTCCCACAGTGCTGGCCTCACCCGCGAACATGAACGCCTACCGCAACCCGAACCATACCGAGACAGACCGTTATTACGAGAATGTCCGCTTCATTCGCCCGATTCCGGCGACTGACCGGGCGACGATGCTGGCTCGGATCCGTGCCATTATCGCCGAAGAAGTGATGGGCAAAAGAGCTCGCCGCGTCGCGGCCGAATAACTACCGGAGACAGGATGACTCAGATCCGCATTACCATCTCGGCGCTTGCTTCCCCAGAAATTGGCACTGGGCACTTGCGCCGCATGATGGCGCTGGCCGAGGGGTTTCTTGATGATCTCCGCATTGCGTTGTGCATCCATACTACCGCGTTGGGGGCTGAGATACTGAAGGGACATCCGTTCCCCCCTGACCGGGTTGCTCTCGCCATCGCGCCAGATGACCCGGCCGTGGCGGCGATACAGCTTGCCGGGCTTTTGCGGGCACAACCTTCCCATGCGGTCATCGTCGACAATTACTATTGGCGAGCCGAGACCGAGACCGTGCTGCGCCAGCCTGGCACGCTGCTGTGCGTGGTGGACGATCTGGCCGACCGGCCTCATCTGGCCGATGTGCTTATCGACCAGAATGCCAACCAGACCGATGCGGCCTATCGGGGATTGGTGCCGGTGAACTGCAGGCTGGGGGTGGGCTCGCGTTTTTGCCTGTTGTCCCGGCCCTTCCGAGAGCAACGGGCGCGTGGCATTCCTGGTCCGGCGGCACGGATCGCGCGTGACCAAATATTCATCAGCTTGGGCGGTGGGGACCCAAACCGCGATCTGCCGCGTATCCTGCACAACCTGCTGGAACTGACGGATCTGCGGTTGAGCGTGGCGACCGGAAGCCATGTGCCTGATGCGGCTGCCTTGCGCGCGCTGGCTGCGGCTCGGCCCGACCGGATTGAACTTGCGCTCGACAGTGACAGGGTGGCCGAACAGATGCAGGCCTCGGCCATGGCGATCGCGGCTGGTGGAACTATGACTTGGGAGCGTGCCGTTCTGGGGCTGCCGACGTTGTGTCTTGTCATTGCTGACAACCAAGTGGCGACGGCGGTTTGGATGGAGGATCAGGGCATGCACCGCACTTTCGACATGCGTGGCGGCTGGCAGGATGCTGATTTCGCGGCGGCCTTCCGGGCTTTTGCGGGAGATGATGCGGCGCTGATGAATTATGCGCGCCGTTCCAGTGCGCTGGTCGACGGCCGTGGAGTGCAAAATGCGGTGGCGCTGATCCGTGATGAGATCGCAGTCGCTTGAAAGTTTTTGGAAGGAGTTGAGAGCGGCTGATATTTGATGGCCGCTCGTATTATTGCCCGGCTTGCTAGCTAGATGCCGTTGTCTAATCGCGCGTCCTGGATCAAGTCTTTTTTGTGATTATTCGATTTCCCGCCGGTCGCATCCGACCGAACGATGCGCTGCACATGCGAAGCATGTTATAATGCGAAGCGCTGTTTCGTGTTGTTCTGATGGACGTTTGCCGGGGGCACTGAACCGCCCCGGGATTGCCGGAGGCTCCCCCTCTTGAGAGTAAGGAGCCATCATGACGAAACGGAACGGCAATACCTATTCACCTGAAGTGTGAACCGGCGTGCAAAATTGACCCCGTAACGGGGTAATCGGCTTCCAAAAATGACCCCCCTTACGCTGATGGTCATGATGCCTCCGAGGCTATCGGGGGGCACAGTGTGGGATGCTGGTTGTGGAGACGATTGCGAAGATCCGCCGGGCGTATTTCCAGGACAAGAAGTCGATCAAGCGTAGCCGGCCGATTGTTACCGCGGCGACTGAGCCTTGATGCGGGCGACGAGTTCCGCGTCATCGACAAAGTCGTCGAGGAACGCGTGCCAGGTTTCGGTGGTGATGCGCGCGTCCCTGAGCATGTC
>NZ_JASSPE010000023.1:0-58240 GCF_030234105.1 Paracoccus sp. SSJ
GATCCACATCCGCGTCGCCCTGATGAACCGCTTCAACGCCCTCGGCACCGCCGAGATCGAACGCGTGGCCTGACCTCAGCTGGGGAAAGGGCCATCATGTCCTGAAGCCGACTTCTGCAACAATGCCGAATAGAAGGCACGCCCGACGGCAATGACACCATCTTTGGTGGCGCCGGCGACGATTATATTCAAGGTCAGATGGGGTCCGACCTGCTGTATGGCGGGACTGGAAATGATGCCATCGTCGGGGATGGCGCCGGGACCACTGCCGGTCATGCCGACACGATTTACGGCGACGAAGGAAACGACCGGATTTATGCCGGGGGTGGCGCCGATCTCGTCTATGGTGGCGATGATCAGGACCTGGTCTACGGCGACGCCGGAAACGATACGCTTCACGGCGACGCCGGAAACGATGTGATCTACGGCGGCGCCGACCATGACCTGATCTATGGCGGCACCGGCGGCGATACCCTTTTTGGCGATGCGGGGAACGATGTGGTTCACGGCGATGCTGGGAACGACTATCTTTATGGCGGTGTCGGCGACGACTCGCTTTACGGTGGCGCCGACAACGACTCGCTTTACGGTGGCGCCGGCAACGATCTGGTTGACGGCGGCGCGGGGGACGATTCCCTGCTTGGCGATGTCGGGAGCGACACCCTGCTGGGCGGCGCGGGCAGGGACACCCTGAACGGTGGCGCGGGTGCCGATACGCTGACCGGCGGCACGGATGCGGACGTGTTCATCGCGGATGGCACGGCGGACACGATCACGGACTTCAACGCGACCGAGGGTATCGGCGACGCGGACAGCAGCAATAACGACCTTGTCGACCTGTCCGCCTTTTACAACCAGACCACTCTGGCGGCGTGGAATGCGGCCAACCTCGGCCTTCAGTTCAACACCCCGCTTGACTGGCTGCGCTATGAACAATCGCAGGGTGCGCTGGCCTCGGCCGGCGGGCTGCGTATCTTCAGCAGCTACGACCCGGTGACGAATGGCGGCACCTTCGTTCCGCCCGCGCTGCTGAACGAGGAAAACACCAGGGTTCCCTGCTTTGCCAGGGGCACGCGGATCGCGGTGGCCGATGACGAGGTGGCGATCGAGACCCTGCGGGCCGGCGATCTGGTCCAGACGCGGGACAACGGCCTGCAACCGATCCGCTGGATCGGCTCGCGCAAGCTGAGCGCGGCAGAGCTGAAAGCCATGCCGAACCTGCGGCCGATCCGCATTGCCGCGGGCGCCCTGGGCAAGGGCCTGCCGGTCGCCGATCTTCTGGTCTCGCCGCAGCACCGGGTCCTGGTGCGCTCGAACATCGCGCAGAAGATGTTCAAGACGCGCGAGGTGCTGGTTGCAGCCAAGCAACTGGTGCTGCTGGAAGGGTTCGATATCGCGAACGACCTGCAAGAGGTGGAATATTTCCACATGCTGTTCGACCGCCACGAGGTGGTGCTGTCGAACGGCGCCGAGACGGAATCGCTTTATACCGGCGCCGAGGCGTTGAAGGCCGTCGGCAAGGCGGCTGCCGAGGAAATCTTTACGCTTTTCCCGCAACTGGCCGATCCCGACCATGTTCCGACCCCGGCCCGATACCTGCCGTCCGGTCGCCAGGCCCGCAAGATGGGCATGCGCCATCTGCAGAACAACCGCCCGCTGATTGCTGCCCAATAACACCCAGAGGTCATAATATGTTTAAAAGTATTGCTATTTCGACGAGCGTTCTGCTGGCCGCGGTTCCGGCATTTGGCGGCGGCTTCACCATTCCCGTGGTCGAGACTCCGGTCGTCTTGCCGCAAGAGGTCGCGCCCGCCATCGGGAGCTGGGAGGGGCTGTATCTGGGCGGTGCCCTTGGATCCGCTTTCGGCTCGGATGACCGGGTCGGCATCTCGCAGCCGGGCGGCGGCGCGGCCTATACGCCGGGTTCGGTCGATATCCGGGGCGCGACCTTTTCCCTTCAGATGGGTTATCGATGGCAGCGCGAGGTTCGCGGCCGGCAGATCGTGACCGGCCCCGAACTGGCCTATGAGGCCGGCGGCGCGGATGACAGCTTTTCGCGGGCGGGCGAATCCGCGTCGAGCGAGCTGAACGGTCTCTTGTCGCTGCGCTGGAAGACCGGCGTGCTGAACGAAGCCGAGGACCTGCTGTTCTACGGGTCCGTCGGCATTGCGCACGGCTCGTTCGACTACACGGTGACCGGCGCCGGCATGCGTTACGACGGCGATTTCACCGACAGCGCCCTGACCGTCGGGCTGGGCGTCGAGAAGAGGCTGAACGAGCGGGCGTCGCTGTTCGGGGAATGGGAGTTCCGGCAGTTCGGCAAGACGACCCTGACCGATGCGGCCGGTTACACGACCCGGGCGACGCCCGAGCATCACAGCATCCGCGTCGGTGTGAACTTCGCTTTCTGACATGTGACTGAGCGCATCCGTCCGGGTGCGCTCAGCCGACCTCCAGCTTATTCATGGACGATCCGAAGGAGACCGGGTGTGAGCTGTGCTGTGAGAGAGTTGCAGGTGCTCAAGGCCGAGAATCATGCGGCTTCGATCATCTCGGACGGGGAATGGAAGGCGCTTGTCGAATATCATTTCGGCAAGGACAAAGAGCGGAGCTGCTATTATTCCGGCTATCTGAACGGGCAGCATGACGCCCTGCAGATCGCGGCCGAGATCGCCATGGCCATTGCGGGCACCGTGGCGGACGAAGGATCGCAGCGGATGGTCAGGAACCTGGCGTCGATCCTGGTGCTCATGACCTCCGAGACGCAGGCCAGCCCGGCTGGAAGATGCTAGAGGCTGGCACGGCCGGGGTGCATTCCGCGCCTTCTGTTGCGGCTGCGGCACTGTCTTTCATCCGGTAGGCCGCAGGCTTTTCGTTGTCGCGAGGGGAGGAATCGGCCGGATCGGCGGCCTCCCCGATATCTGCCGATCCGGCCAGTTTTGCTGCATTCCGCCCGGTCGTCAGGCCGACCTGTCCCGGCGGGATGCACCGCGGCGTTCGACGGGTGCGCTTCTGTCGGATCGGCGGGCGGTGCGCAATCTCCGGGCATCGCTCAGCCCGACAGTGCGGCGGTGTCGAAACCGCCGTTGCGCCACAGCTCCAACGCCTGATCCAGTGCCGGGCCGGGTTCGCCGTCTGCCTCGCCCTGATAAAGCCCCGCCCGCGCCAAGCGGCGTTGCAGCGCGCTCAGCGTCTCGGGGTTCCAGTTCCCGCCCTGCTCGGCCAGCTCGCGCAGCAGGCTGCCATCGTCCGAGGCGACCCCCAGCAGCAGTTGCACCGCCGCGCGCGAGGGGTCGCGGGGCAGGCCGCGCCCCTCGTCCAGCAGCACGGCTGCTGCGCGATGGCCGCGCGGCTCGCCCTCGCGCGCGGCGCGTTCGAACAGTGTCCGGGCGTCGCCGGGATCGCCGAAGCGGCCCTCTTGCGCCAGAACGCCCAGGTTGAAGGTGGCGATGGGCGATCCGGCCTGCGAAGCCTGCTGCATCAGCGCGATGCCCCGCTGCCGGTCCTGGGGGCGCCGGCTGTCCAGAAGCGTCACCGCCAGATTGATCGCCGCGTCGGCGCTGCCGGCGGCGGCGGCCCTTTCGTAAAGCGCCAGGGCCCCGGCAGGGTCGGGCGCCACGCCGTCGCCGGTTTCCTTCAGCAGCGCCAGGCTGACCATGGCCCGCAGGTCGCCGCGCCCGGCCGCGTTTTCGTAAAGCGCGACCGCCTCGGCCCGCAGGCCGGCCGCCGCGGTGGCCCGCGCCAGCAGCGCGACGTATTTCGCTTGCCGGGGGTCGAGGCGGCTGGCCTCTTCGCAGGACCGCATCGCCTCGACGGCGTTCTGCGCCAGAAGCTCGTAGGAGATGCCGGGCGTGGTCTCGGTCCCGTCGCGCGGATGGGTGGCCAGCAATTCGCAGCGCCGGGCCGGGCCGGGGTCGGTTTCGGCGGACAGTTCGGCCAGCATGCGCCGCGCCTCGTCGATATGCGGCCCGTTGGGATAGCTGCGGGCATAGCTTTCCAGCAGCGGCTTCAGCCGGCTGCGCCGCGCCAGATCCCAAAGCTGCTCGCCCGCCGCGCCCTCGGCCTCGGGTCCCAGGCTGCGCCGCGCCTGGCCTGAGCGGGCGGGGTCCTGCGCCAGCAGCGCCAGCACCTCGCCGACATGACTGCCGTTGGGATAGCGCTGAAGGTAAAGGCGCAGCAGCGCCGGGTCGGCGGCGCGGACGGCGACCTGGTAGAACAGCGTCTCGGGCGAGGCCGTGGGCGGGCCGTCGGCAAAGCGGAACTGCCGGGTCAGCGCCGAGGCGTCCCAGGGAATCTGCTGCCCGCCCGTGCGCGCCATCACATCCTTGCGCACCGCGATCATCATCTCGCCGATGTCCTGCGCGGGGGTGTGGATATGGCTCAGCAGCGCCTCGGTGAAGGTGCCGTTGCGGCCGGCACCGTCGAAGGCCACGGCACCGGGCTGGGTGGCATAGGCGATCAGGAAATCGGCGGGGCTGCCGATGCGGGCCAATCCGCTGCCGCCGTCGGGAAGCCGCAGCGGATTGTCGCCGCAGGCATCCAGCAGCACGATCTTGATCCCCGGCGCTGCCGCCATCGCCGCCATCGCCTCGTCCAGCGCAACGGTGCGGGCGGTGGCCTGGTCGAGCCGCTCCAGCCGGAAATCCTGCGGCAGCAGATAGTTTTGGTCCGCGACCTGAAAGGCATGGCCGGCATAATAGAACAGCGCCACCTCGGCGGTCCGCGCCGCCGCGCTGAACTGGCCGATCAGCGCCCGCATCTGCGCCTGGTCGCTGTCCACGCCCAGGATCACCTGGAAGCCGAGGTCACGCAGGGCGGCGGCCATATCCTCGGCATCGTTGGCGGGATTGTCCAGCGCCGGCACGCCGTCATAGGCGGCGTTGCCGATGACCAGCGCCACCTTGGGCGCCGCTGCCGCCTGTGCGGCCAGCAGCAGCGCCGCGATCAGGGCGGCCAGGATGGCGGCGGGCCTAAAGCCCGACCGCGCGCACCAGGACGGCATCGGCTTTCTCGACCGTGGCAAGGATCAGCCCCTCCTGCCGGGCATGGGTGCGGGCCAGTTCGGGGTCTTCGACCCGCAGCAATTCGATCTGCTTGACGATTTCGGCCCGGGCGTTCGACATCGTCCGGCTGGCCTCGCGCAGGGCGTCGCGGCGGATGGCGCGGCGCTCGGCCTCGCTGCCCGCCGTGGCCAGCCGGTCCAGCGCCCGGCTGCGCGCCGCGCCGATATCCGCGCTGGCTTGGCGCAGGATGGCCGAGACCGTCTGCATCGAGGGCGGCAGCTCGGCCGAAAGCTCATCCAGCGCGCTGGAATAGCGGTCCAGCGCCCGCGACAGGCAGGCCAGCATGTCCTCGGCCTGGCCCTCGTGCTGGCTGCAGGCGTCGATCATCTGCGAGACCTCGTCCGACAATGCGGCCAGCCGGGTCAGCCCGTCGTCCTGCGGGCCGGAGGTGACCGGCGGCGGCCCGCCCGGCAGCACCGAAGCCGTGCCGGCCACCGTGATCGGGAAGGGCACCGGGCCGTCCGTCGGGTTCGGCAGCGCCGTTCCCGGCAAGGTGTTCTGCGGGATCGGGATCCCCCGGGTCGCGGCCGGGTTGACGATCTGCAAGGTTCCCGGCGCATAGGCGATGGCATAGTTCGCCTCGGCCCCGTCCAGCATCCGCGCATCCGAGGCGGTGATGCCATAAAGGCCGGGCTGGCTGGCCGGCGTGGCATCGCTGGCCAGCAGGACGCCGGTGATCGTGTCGCCCTCGGCCAGGCTTCCGCCGGTCAGCGCCCAGTCCAATAGCGGCGCGGTGCCGAACCGGGCCAGGCTGTCGCGTGCGCCGATGGTGATGCTGCGCGGCACCACCTCCAGCGCGCCCTCGGCATAGCTGATGATGTAATTGCCGGTCGCATCGCCGTCCGCGCCGCCGATCCGGGCCCCGCCTGCGGTGATGGCATAGGGCGTGCCGGCGACCCAGGCCCCGGCCTCGGCGCCCGCGCTGGCCAGATCGACCGCGGTCAGCCGGTCGTCATGGCGCAGCCCGGCCGCGGTGGCATCGCCGGTCGAGAACAGCAGCCGCTCGCCATAGATCTTGCTCAGGTCGTCGGCCGAGACGGTCAGCAGCGCGCGGTTGATGGTCAGGCTCGCCGCCGAGGCGATGATGTCATAGCTGGTGCCGTCGGGCGAGGTGACCGTGCCCGCCGTCTGGATGGCATAAGTCCCGGCATTGCGCGTGCCCGCCGGCAGGCTGAAGATCCCCGCGACCAAGGGCTGGTCGCCGAACAGATAGCGCCCCAGCCCATGCACCGTGCCGCCGGGCGTGGGCAGGGCGTCGCCATAGGTCGCGGTCAGCGGCGTGGGCTGGGCCCAGAGCACGGGGTCGATGCTGTAGATCTGCGGATAGGCGCCATTGCCGCCCGGCGCCCAGGTGGTGGTAAAGCTCCAGCCCGTGGCGCGGCCCATGAAGCCCGCAGTATCGCGCAACTGCGCTGTGGTCAGCCCGGTGCCGCCGGCGGATTGCTGCTGCCCGCTGGTCTGGCGGTCCCAGAACGACACGGCGACGCTGCCGGTGCCTTCGCCTTCGTCATCGGCCCCGACCAGCCCGCCAATGCGCAGCAGGGCCGGCGCTGCGGTGGTTGCGATCCGGCCCGCGGCATAGCTGCGCTCGATGCTGCCGGCGTTCGAGCCGACCAACCCGCCGATGGTTGCCGGCAGGTTGCCGGAATAGGTCACGGGCGCCAGCGAATAGGCGTCGGCGATGCCGCCGTCGTTCCAGCCCGCCAGCCCGCCCAGGGCCGAGCGCGGCGCATCCGGCCCGCCCGTGCCGTCCAGCGCCACCCCCAGGCGGCCCGAGGCACGGGCTCGGGCGATTTCGCCCGGATTCCAGCCGACCAGCCCGCCCGCCGCGACGGTCGCATCGCCCGAGATGTCGACGGCATTGCCGGCAAAGACATCGGCGATCGTGCCTTCATTCGCGCCGATCAGCCCGCCGATCTCGGCGATGCTGCCGCTTTCGGGCAGGCCGGACAGGGCAAGGCCCAGACTGCCCAGGGCATAGGCGGTGCCGACCGTGCCCTCGTTTGTGCCGATCAGCCCGCCCGCCTGGACATAGCCCGCGGTGTCGAGGTCCATGGCCACATCGCTCCAGGCATCCGAGATGGTGCCGCTGTTCGTGCCGGCCAGGCCGCCAAGGGCCAGCAGGCGGATGGTCTCTGTCCCTCCCTGCGTCAGGGCGATGCCGCCGGTTGCCGAGACCCCGGTCAGCGCCCCCGCATTCTCGCCCACCAGCCCGCCGATGACCCAGTTGCCGTTGCCGGTCTGGGTGATCTGGGCGGCGGCGGTCGAATCCGCGATGCTGTCGCCGTCATCGGTCATCCCGACCAGCCCACCGATGCGCGAAGCGGGGGCGAAGCCCTCGCTGTTGTCCTCGGACCCGTCGAAGCCGGATTCGATGCTGCCGGCATAGCGGCTGCCGGTGATCGTCGTCCCGCCCAGCGACTGCCCGACAAGGCCGCCGGCCATGACCACGTCGCCCCAGCCGTCCGCCTCGCCCGAAAGCGCCAGGGCGACGCGCGATTCCGCGCCGGTGATGCGGCCGTTGCCGAAAACCCCGGCTAGCCCGCCAAAGCTGGCGCTGCTGACCGAATCCTCGCCCATCTCGGCTTCGATCCGGCCGGTGACCAGCACATTCGCGATCACGTTCGGCGCCTCGCCGGCCTGCGTCTCTCCGACCAGGCCGCCTGCGACGGCGGCAAAGCCTTGCTGCGCGCTCAGGTCGATGTCCAGCAGGCGCAGGTTGCGGATCGTGGCGCCGGCGATGGTGCCGAACAGCCCGCCCGGCCCCGAGGAGACGACCTGCGCAAGCCCGGTGATCGCATGGCGGCCGCCGGCCCCGGCGCCGTCGAGGCTGCCCGAGAACGGCGTCCCCCGGCTGCCGATGGGCCGGAACCCCGCGCCAAGGTTCCAGGCGGCCGTGCCCGCCGCCGCGATATCGGCGCCCAGGGCGTAATGCGCTCCGGCATGGCCGGCCGAGCCGATGCCCTGAAGCCCGTAGACATCGGCGATGACATAGCGGCTGGCGGCGGTCCCGGCGCCGCCCGTCGCACGCAGGAAGCCCGCGGTGTCGGACATGGCGAAGTCGCGCGCCGAAAAGCCGGGCAGCGTGGCGGCGACCTGCCGCCATTGCGAGGCGCCGTTCAGGCGAAAACTGTCCACTGCGACGCCCGCCGTCGCCGTGATCAGCGGCGCTTGCAGGTTCAGCGCCCCGGCCGGTCCCTGCACCGACGCGTTCAGCGCGATGCTTTCGCCTGCGGTCATGTTCAGCGCCGTGGCGCCGCTCCAGCTCAGCGCGCCGATGCTGGTGATGCCGGCGCCCGCGGTCAGCGACAACTGGCCCGGTCCGCTCCAGCTCATCGCGGCGTTGACCAGCAGGTCGTTGTCGGCGCGCAGGTCCAGATGGCTGGCCGCGCCGGCGGCGAAGGTCAGGGTCATCGGCGTGTCGACGACCAGATCGCCGGCATCGTCGCCCTCTCCCTCGGTCGACAGGATGTAATGCCCCGCATCCAGCAACATGCTGTAGATATCCGTCACCAGCACATGCGTCGGATCGTCGGGGTCATAGCTGTCCTCGCCGACGATGCGCAGGTTCTGCGGGTCGAAAAGCACGGTGCCCGGCCGGCCGCGGGGGGCCGAGACCCGCACGTCGGAACTGCGGATCGCCAACTCGCCGCGGCTGGATATCTCGGCAAAGCCGCCGTTGCCGCCCTGAGTGCCGCCCCGGGCCGAGACGCCGCCGGCAAAGCGGGTATGGGCATCCGACCAGACGATGATCCGCCCGCCATCGGCACGGCCGATCCCGTCGGCCAGCAGTTGCGCCCTGGCATCCAGCGTGGTGCGCCGCGCCCGGGGCAGGTCGCCGGTGCCGCGATAATCGCCGCCGACGCGGATCAGCCCGCCGCCGCCGGTGCCGCTGGCATCCAGCACGGCGCCCTCCAGTGCGATGCGGTCGCCGGTGATGGTGATGCTGCCGCCGCGCCGGGGCCGCGCCGCCGGCCGTTCGGCGGTGATTGGTGCCGCGGCGCGCCGGCCGCCGCTGACATCGACCCGGCCTGCGACCCGCACCCGGCCGCCGTCGCCGCCGCCCAACACCACCCGTCCCGAGCGGCCCGAGACGGTGCGCGCCTCGGTCACGCCGGTGAGGTTGATCGCATGGCGCGCGGCATGGCGTGCCGTCGCCGCCTCGATCTCGATCACGCCGCCATCGGCCGAGATCCGGCCGTGCTGCCGGACCAGCGCCATGGCCTCGCCGTCCTCGGCGGGCGGTAGGGCCACCGACAGGAAGTTGTCGCCCGAAAGGTTCAGCACCGCCCGCCGCCCTGCGCCCAGCCCCACCGTGCCCAGCGGCACGCGGATCGTGCCGCTGTTGGCGACCCGTCCGCCCAAGAGCGCGGCATAGCCGCCGGGGATGATGTCGATGTGGCCGCGATTCTCGACCGTGCCGGGCCGGTCGCCGGAAAAGCGCAGCCGGCCGGCGGTGAAATCCTCGTTCGAGATGTCCAGCGTCGAGCCGACGAAACCCGCCGTGGCGATACGTCCCTCGCGCCCGACCAGGATGCCGTTGCGGTTGACGACGAAGACCTGGCCGTTTGCGCCCAGAAAACCGTCGATGCGGGTCGGGCGGTCTCCGGTCACCCGGTTCAGCAGCGCTGCGTCACGTCCCGGCTGATGCACCCGGACGGAGCCGCCGGCCCCGATGCTGAAGCTGCTCCAGTCGATGATGGCGCGGTCGCTCCGCTGGTCCACGCGCATGGCGCCGGGGCGCGGCGTGCCGACGCTGGCGCTGCCGCCGACCACGTTCGGCCCGCTGGGCAGGGTCTGCGCCGCCAGCGGCCCCGGCACCAGCGCGCTGCACATGAGCAGCGCTGCCCACAGCCGGCGCCGGGGGCTAGAAGCGATACGAACTGACGATCGTGAAACGCGAGGGATCTTCCTGTCCATCGTCCCTGTTCCCTTTGCCGTATTCGAACCTGATGAGCGCCGAGGAATAGCTGGGGTCGCGGATCAGCCGCAGATCGACGCCGATGCCGAAGGAGGTGGCCTTGATGCGGGCCGCCTCGTCGGCCGAGGGGTTTTCCAGATTGACCGCGCCCACCGCAGCAAAGACATAGGGGCTGACCACCAGTGGGCGGCCGAAGCCCTGCGCCGGAAAGTGTCGCGCCACCTCGCCGCGCAGGAACCAGCCGGAATCGCCCGACAGGCTGCCCAGGTCAAAGGCCGACAGCCCCTCGGTCGAGGCGATGCCGAACTGCTCGCTGGACAGAAGCGGGTCGCCGAATGCGCTTTGCGCCTGCCCCGACAGCGCCAGGCTCCAGTCCTGGCGAAAATCGCGGTCATAGCGAAAGGACAGCTCGAGCTTGCGGAAATCCGCATCTGCGCCGTCGCGCGACAGCGGCAGGGCCGGCGTCGCTTCGGCAGCGCTGCGCGCGCCCAGGGCGTCCAGCCCGAGCGACAGCACCGCCGCCATGCGCAGGGCGCTTTGGTCGGAAAGCTGCCAGTTGCCCTCGCCGGTCAGGCGCAGGACGCGGGTGCGGTCCTTGTATAGCCCGAAATCGCCGGCGCCGGTTTCCAGATCCTGCCGGTCGCGTTGCAGGTCCAGCGCCGCCGTGACCGAGATGTTGCGCTTGACCGAGCGCACCACCGGATAGAACAGCCTGAAGGACAGCCGGTCGAAATCCGAGGCCGTGGCCACCGCGCCCGTGTCCGGTCCGGTCCTGGAGCTGGCCGCCTCGATGCCGAAAGTCAGTCCGTCATGGCCCAGCGGAAGCACCGCGCCGCCGGCCAGGGTGCGCAATTGCGGCCGGTCGCTGAAATAGCCGTCATCGCCCAGCCTGGGATGGCCCGAGGCGCGCAGATAGAACACCTCGCCCCGGCTGAGCTGGTTGTTCAGCTCGACCCCGGCGCTGAGGTTCCACCGCCCCAATTCGCGTGAGAAGCTGTTGTCCAGCCCGACGAAGCCGGTGACCGAGCGGAACTGCGGGTTCAGGATGATGATCGTCCCGCCGGGCCGGGCGCCGGTGGACAGTGCCGATCCTAGCGCGACGCCGAACATGTCGCCGGCCAGCAGCAGCCGTCGCTCGATATCGGGCAGCCGCAGCGTCGGGCGATCGACCAGCGGCGCGGTCATGGCGTCCAGCCGGGCGCGCAGGCCGGGCGGCGCGGCGCTGGAATCGATCCTCTCGACAAAGCCGCTGACCACGGTCAGGCGCAGCGCGCCGCCATCCTCCAGCGTCTGGGCCGGGATGACCACGCGCGACAGCACATAGCCGTTGCGGACATAGGCGGCCTCCAGGTCCGAGGCGGCGGTGAAGATCTCGGAGACCGCGATCCGCTTGCCGGTCAGGCGCTGGCGCAGCGCTGCGACCTCGGCCTCGCTGCCGGGCAGGGCGCCCTCGACCCGGACATCGGCCAGCCGGATCGACAGCCGATCCGCGCCCGGGGGTGCGGCCAGCCCCGGCGAGCCGCTGAACACGACCGAACCCGACAGGCGCTGCATCGGCGGCTGATAGCTGTCCTGGGTGATCTGGCCTGCGGTCGGGGTCCGGGTCTGGGTCCGCGCCGGCCCGGTGGGCAGGGCCAGCAGGGCCAGGGCGGCAAGCGCCGTTATCAGGGCTGCGGGGGCGGTTGGGCGTGGCAGGCGGATGCCGCGTCTTGCGAGTGTCACTTTCCTGCCTCCCCCGATCAATGCGACGACATGGCCGTCGTCCTTGTTTCGTCAGGCCGTCGAATGTCTTTGCGTCGTCGGTATCCCGCCGGAACCTCCGGCGGTGCGGTCGTTCGTCAGCTCAATGCCTGAAACTCGACCCGGCGGTTTTCGGCGGCCGCCGGATCGGCGGGATTGGCGAGGAAGCGTTTGCCCATGCCAAGCGCCTCCAGCCGCGAGGCGGTGATGCCGCAATCCTGGACCAGCCAGCGGCGCACCTCTTCGGCGCGCAGCTTCGAAAGGGTTTCGTTATAACTGTCGCTGCCTTTTGCGTCGGTATGACCGACGATGCGGAATAGCCCGACATCCGATTGCCGCATCGCCGAGCACATCCTTTCCAGGGCCGGGCGCTGGTCCGGCGCGATGCTGGCCGAATCGAAGGCGAAGCGGATCGCGATATTGACCTGAAGCTCGGGCGCGAATTCGCCAAAGACCACGGTGCCGGACGGCTCCGTCGCCTCGGTCGCGCCCTGTTCGCCGCCCTGCGTGACCGAGATCATGTCCAGCCCGCGCGTCTTCTGGCCTTGAAGGGTGGCGCGATACATCTCGCGCTGCGCCTCGAAGCGTTGCAGGATCTGCTCTTCGGTCAAGTCCTGGCCCTGGGCAGAGCCGGCCAGAAGGCAAATGCCGCACAATATGGCTAGACCAGTCCGCAGCACGGGAATCACCATAAAAAACTGCATCCCTGAAATAATATTTTACGCTAAACTAAGGATGTTTTCAATTCTTGCGCGATTGTTCGGGATGAGGTTGCCTTGCCTGCAAAGGATCACCCGGTGAACGGTCCCACCACCCGGCGCGGCCTGTCGGTTCGGGGCGCCGGGCTGACCCATCGCGGCGCGGTGCGCGACCAGAACGAGGACGCGATCCTGGTCGATCCCTCGGGCCGGGTCTGGGCGGTGGCGGACGGCATGGGCGGACACCGGCTGGGCGGCTATGCCTCGGACCGGGTGATCGACGCGCTGGAAACCATCGCCGACAGCGAAGAACCCGCCGAGGCGCTGGCCGCGCGCTTTGCGGCGGCGGATGTGCTGATCGCAGAGCGGGGCCGGCGCGAGGGTGCGGTGATCGGCGCCACCGCCGTTGCGGCGATCATCCGGCGCGGCCGGCTGACGCTGGCCTGGGCGGGGGACGCGCGGGCCTATCTGCTGCGCGACGGCGGGCTGGCCCTGCTGACCCGCGACCATTCGCTGGTGCAGGAATGGGTGGATGCCGGCCGGCTGGCGCCCGAGGCGGCGCGCGGCCATCCGCAGGCCAACATCGTCACCCGTGCCGTGGGGGCGGGGGCGGCGCCGGAATTCGTCGCGCTGGACCTGGTCGTGGGGGACCGGCTGCTGCTGTGTTCGGACGGGCTGACGCATGTGCTGCCCGACGATGCGCTGGCCGCGGCGCTGCGGGACACCCGCCCCGGCGCCGCGCCGGGTGCCGGCACGCCCGCCGATGCCGCCTGTGCCCGGCTGGTGCAGCAGACGCTGGCCGCGGGGGCGCCCGACAATGTTTCGGTCATCGTCGTCGACATCGGGCCGGGCTGAGATGGGCCGCCGTCCCGTCCCGCCGACGGCCCCGCCCGCGCGCAAGGCGCCGCCGGGGCGCAGCCTGTCCCGCGCGCCCCGGCCGGCGGGCACGCTGGCCGCGCCGATCATCGTGGCGATCGGCGTGGTGATCGGCGCCATCGCCTTTGCGGTCACGACCTGGTTTCTCGACAGCGCCGACCAGGCGACCGAGCTGCGCCTGTCCCGGCAAGAGGCCGAGCTGGCCGTGCTGCGCGAGGCGCTGGCCGAGGCGCGGGTGGAACGTCAGGGCCTGCGCGCCGACCTGGCGCAACTGCGCGACGACCTGAGCCTGGTGGCGAACCGCGCCCCGGTCGCGCCGCAGCCCCAGGTCGCGCCCCCGGCCGATCTGGGCGGCGAGGATTTTGAAAGCCCGCCGCCGACCGAGGCGCTGACCGAGCAGATGCGGCTGGCGAAGTCGCGCTTCAACAAGGGCATCACCCAGCCGCGCAACGCGACGATGCTGGCGATCCTGGGGCAGCCGCGGGACAGCTACAACACCGATTGCCAGCCGGTGACCAATCCCCGGCTGCGGGGATTGATCGAGACGCGCAAGGTCGGGCCGATCACCGTGACCATGCTGAAGCCCGCGCTCGACAGCCTGTCGCGGGTGCTGGAGCGGCTGGAGCAGAGCGATCCCGACATCCATGCCAAGCTGGGCACGGCCGGGGGGCTGTGCGCGCGGCTGATCCGCGGCTCGACCCGGTCGATCTCGAACCACTCCTGGGGCACGGCCATCGACCTGACGCTGGAGGGGCAGCTCGACCCCTTTGCCGATGGCGCGACGCAGTTCGGGCTGCTGATCCTGGCCGAGTATTTCAACGAAGAGGGCTGGTTCTGGGGCGCCGCCTATAACAGCCGCGAGGATTCGATGCATTTCGAGGTCGGCGAGGAGACGCTGCGCAAATGGCAGGCCGAGGGGAAGCTCTGACCGCCGTCGCCGGGCGGCTGGCCCAGCCGGTGCTGGCCTATGCCGAGCGCCTGCCCTGGGTGGCCGAGGACATGGCGGCGCTGGCCGGCCATGCGCGGGTGCTGCTGGACCGCTTCGGCACCGAGGCGCTGCGCGCGGGCCTGCCGCCTCAGGCGGTGGCGGCGGCGCGGGCCGGGTTGGCGCTGCTTTTGCAGGATGCGGGCGCGGCCAATCCGGCGCTGCCGGGCTGGCAGGGCGCTGCGCGCGGCTTTGGCGCCATGGACGGCGCCAGCCTGGCCGAGGCCCTGCGGCGCGGCGGGCCCGAGCTTGACCCGGTGCGCGACCTGGTTGCCGATTGCCTGGCCCGGACCGAGGCGCGGCGCCAGGCGCTGGACCGCAGCCGGCCGGCGGGCTGGGGCGCCATGCTGGCCGTGTTGGCCGGGGCATGGCTGCTTGCCGCGCTGGGCTGGGCGTTCTGGGTCGAAACCGGGCAAAGCCGGGCGCTCGACCGCCTGTTTCAGGCCGAAGCGGTGGCGGCGGGACTGGATCGCGATGCGCCTTTCGCCGATCTGGGCGCGCGGCTTGATCGGTTGCAGCGGGCCGAGGCTCAGGTGGCGGCGGGCATGGCGCGGGTCCGGGTGCGGCCACTGGGCTGGCTGACCGGGCGCGACGCCGCCCGTCGCGCGGCGGCGGCGCTGGCCGAGGCGCGCGCCCGCCACCTGCCGCCGGCGCTGGCCCGCGCCATCGACGGCGCCCTGGCCGGCGAGGGCGAGCCCGCAGCCGCCTATGACACGCTGCGCGCCTGGTCGGTGCTGTCGGGTGCGGCGGAATGGCAACCCGCCTGGCTGGCCGGCTGGGCCGAGGATCGCGTCGGCGCCGATCCTGCGCTGGCCGGCCTTGCGCCGCATATGCTGGCCCTGCCGCGCCGTCCCGACACCCCGGTCGCGCCGCCCGATGCCGAATTGCTGGCGCAAGCGCGCGTCCTTGCGGCCGAGGCGCCTGAACCCGAGCGCGCCTTTCTGGAACTGCGCCACTTGGCCGAGGCGGCGGCGCTGCCGCGCTGGCGCCCCTTGCAGGCGCTGCCGGTGCTGGCGGATATCGCCGAGCGCCGCTCGGGCCAGCCGCTGGGCCGGCCGATTCCGGGGCTTTACACCGTCGCCGGCTGGGACATGGCCCGGGCGCGCGGCGCGGGGCTGGCGGTCGAGGCGGCAAGGCAGGCCGGCGCGGCGCTGTTCGCCCAGGCGCCGGCCCAGCATAACGACAGTCCCGACCAGGTGATGGCGCTGCTGCAAGGCGCGACCTTGCAGCACTGGCAGGACTGGCTTGCGGACCTGCGGCTGCGTTCCTTTGACGACCGGCGGCGGGCGGTGCTGGTCTCGGGGGCGCTGTCGCGGCCGGATTCTCCCCTGGCTGCGCTGATCGCCGAGGTCTGGCGTCAGGTGGGCGGCACCGACCGCAGCCGCCCGCATGAGCTGCAATTGGCCGTCGCCGTCCGCTTCGGCCCCGAGATCCAATATGTCGAAAGCGGCCGCATCGCCCAGATCGCCGCGCTGTTCGCCGAGTTGAACGTGGCGCTGGGGGCCATGGACGCGGATGCGGCGGATGCGCAGCGCCGGCTGCTTGGCGTGCAGGCCCGGGCGCGCACGGTCAGGGCGCTGCGCGACGCGCCGCCGTTGATCGGCCGGCTGGTCGAGGACACGCTGGCCGAAAGCGGCGCGGCCGAGGCCAGCGACCTGACCAACCCGCTGACCCGCGCCTGGCAGGCCGAGGTGTTGCCGCTTTGCGCCCCCGCGCTGGCCGGGCGTTTCCCCTTTGCCCAAGGCCCCGATGCCGATCCGGCCGCGGTCGCCGCCCTGATCGGGCCGGGCGGCGCGATGGACCGTTTCCTGGGCGCACGCGCCGCCACCCTGCTGGACCGCGATGCCGATCCCTGGCGCTGGAAGCCCGAGGCGCGCTTTGCCGGGCTCAGCCCCGACAGCGCCGCCTTTCTGCAACGCGCGCTGACGGCGGGGGCGGCGCTGGCGCCGGGGCTGCGCATCTCGGCCGCCGCCTTGGCCGAACGCGGCCGGGCCACGCTGCTGGTCGGCGGCCATGGCGGGCCGGTGGGCGCGGCGGGGGATGCGGTGGCGCTGGACTGGCCGGGCGCCGATCCCGCCGCCGGGGTCGAGGTCAGCTTTGCGACGCCCGAGGGCGCGGCCCGGTTGCAGCAGCCCGGCCCCTGGGGCCTGATGCGCCTGCTGGCGCCCTTGCGGCTGCGCGAACGCGACGGCGGCCGGCGCTTCCTGATCGACCTGCGCACCGAAGGCGCGCGGCTGTTTCTGGAGATGGAGTTCGAGCGGCCGTTGAACCCGCTGTCGGCCCGGCGCCTGCTGGCGGGGCTGGCCTGTCCGCAGGTGCTGTAATCATTCGCCAATCCGCCCGGCTTGCGCCATACTGGAACCGGCAATCCGGCCGGTCGACCGGCCCCGGAGGCAGGAGGCCAGCATGTCATCCGCCCGCGAGATCACCGTCGCCATCCCCGCCATCGGCGAGCCCGTCACCTTCGAGCGCATGGAGGGCGAGGAACAGGTCTCGGCCCCCTTCGCCTTCGAGTTGCGCTTCTCGGCCAAGACGCTGGACCTCAAGCCGGCCGATCTGCTGGGCACCCGCGCCACCATCGCCGTCAAGGGGGCCGAGGACAGCGAGCCGCGGCATTTCGACGGCCATGTCGCCGAGTTCGGCCTGGCCGAGATCCGCGACGACTTCGCCTTTTACCGGCTGCTTCTGCGCCCGGCGCTGTGGTTCGCGAGCCTCGCGACCGACAACCGCATCTTCCAGAACCTTTCGGTGCCCGACATCATCGAGGAGGTGCTGCGCGCCTATCCCGACGTGGTGCTGGACAAGCGGCTGGAGGGCAGCTACCCGCCGCGCGACTATTGCGTCCAGTTCGAGGAAAGCGACCTCGACTTCCTTCAGCGGCTGATGGAGGAGGAGGGGATCTTCTATTTCTTCGAGCATGGCGAGGACGGCCATGTCACCGTGCTGGCCGATGCCAATGCGGCGATGAAGCCCGCGCCGGGCGCCGAAGAGATCGCCTATGAGCCCGACAGCCCCAGCGCGCCGCGCGAAGGCGACTACCTGACCGGCTGGGTGCCGCGCGCCTCGGTGCGGATCGGGGGTTTTGCACAGACCGATTACGATTTCCTCAAGCCATCCTCGGACCTGATGGCGACGGCGAGCCGGCCCGAGGGCCATGCCGGCGACCGGCGCGAGGCTTACCTTTATCCCGGCCGCCATCTGGAGCTGGGGCGCGGCGACCGTCTGGCCGGCATCCGGCTGGAAGAGGCGCAGGCCGCCTTCGAGCGCGTCGCGGCCGAGGGCACCGCCCGTCCGCTGGGACCGGGGCGCAGCTTCACCCTGACGGGTTTCCCGCGCGAGGCCGAGAACGACCGCCATCTGGTGCTGTCCGCCCGCTATCGCATGTGGGACGATCAGGTCCGCGCCGGCCAGCGCGCCGGGCAGGAGGGGCGCGATCCGCTGGGCTATCACGTCCGGCTGGTCTGCGCCCCGGCCCGCATCCCCTTTCGCCCCGAGCGCCGCACGCCGCGCCGGCCGATGCGCGGGCCGCAGACCGCCGTGGTGGTGGGGCCGGCGGGGGCCGAGATCTATACCGACGAGCATGCGCGGGTGAAGGTGCAGTTCTTCTGGGACCGCAAGGGCCGGCGCGACGCGCATTCCAGTTGCTTCGTCCGCGTCAGCCAGACCTGGGCCGGGGCGGGCTGGGGCTTCATCCAGATCCCCCGCATCGGACAGGAGGTGATCGTCGATTTCCTGGACGGCGATGCCGACCGGCCCATCGTCACCGGCCGGGTCTACAATGCCGAGCAGGTGCCGCCCTATGGCCTGCCCGGCAATGCCACGCAATCGGGCTGGAAATCCAACAGCTCGCCCGGCGGCGGCGGCTGGAACGAGCTGCGCTTCGAGGACAAGGCCGGCGCCGAGGAGGTGTATTTCCAGGCGCAGAAGGACCATAACGAGCTGATCAAGAACGACGAGACCCGCCGCATCGGCCATGACTGGATCGAGGATGTCGGCAACGACGCCACCCAATCCATCGGCAACGACCGCCGCGAAAGCGTGGGCCACGACAAGTTCACCACCATCGACGCGAACCGCCAGGTCTCGATCGGGGTGGACGATACGGAAAAGGTCGGCGGCCATCGCAGCCTGGACGTGGGCGCCACCGAGACGATCCATGTGGCCGCCAGTTCCACCGAGGCCATCGACGGTGCGCATAGCCAGACCGTCGGCGGCGTGCAGACCATCACCGTCAAGGCGGCGCGGGTGGACAGCGTGGCCGCGACCGAGACGCGCAATGTCGGCGCGGCGCAGACCAATACCATCGTCGGCGCGCGCGCCGTGACGGTGCTGGCCGGGCAGAACCATGCGATCACCTCGGACGACGGCTGGAAGGTGGGTGGCAACCGCTCGACCAACGTGGCGGGGAACGAAACCGTGGAGGTCGCCGGCAACCGCAGCCACAAGGCGGGCGGCAACCGGGTCGAGAAGATCGGCGGCGATTCGACGCTGGACGTCGCCGGCAAGCGAGGCACCACGGTCGGCGCGGACGAGTTGCACAAGGTCGGCGGCAAGATGGCCCTGGACGTGGGCGCGGCGCTGGCCATCGTGGCGGCGGATTCGATCTCGCTGACCTGCGGCTCGGCCGCCATCGTGCTGAAAAAGGACGGCACCATCACCATCGAGGGCAAGGACATCATGATCAAGGGCTCGGGCAAGATCGACGTGAAGGCGTCGGGCGAAACCTCGGTCAAGGGCTCCAAGGTCAACCTGAACTGAAGATCGCCGCCAGGGCCGGTTCGGGTGCCGCCGGATCGGCCTCCAGCGCCGGATGTCCGCGCCGCCACAGCAACAGCGGCGGCGCATCTGCCTTGCCTATGGGCGTGGGCAGGACCGCCAGCGCCTGCCACAGTGCATCCGGGTCGGGTTCGGCGGCGGCTTGCAGGGCGGCCTCGCACCATGGCTCCAGCTCCGTCGGCCCGGGCAGCGTGTCGTCCAGCAGGAACAGCGCCAGCGGAAAGCGCCGCCCCACCGCGTCGGCCGAGGGCAGCACCAGCCCCGCCGCCGCCCGCCCGCCCGAGGCGATGCGCAGCCGCAGCCCGCCATCGGGCCAGTCGTGGGGCCAGTCGTCGGGCCAGCCTTCGCGCCCGGCCAGATGCGCCGCGGCCCAGCGGTCCCAGCGGCGGCGAAAGGGCTCGGGCAACCCGCGGCCGACGAAATCCCCGCGCGCGGGCAGCTTGCCCCAGAAGCCGGCCTGCGGGCCTAGAACGCTTCCGGGCATCGGAAGGCGCCGAACATGCTGAGATCGAAGGGATTCTCGACCGAAGCCGCGCGCAGTTCGAACCGGGCGGCATAGGGGCCGATGCCCAGCCGCAGGCCAAAGACCTCGGGCAGCGCGGTGGGCGACAGCCCGGCCTTGCGCACCAGCCGCAGCCAGGCCCAGGCGCCGGTTTCGGTGCTGATCGCCTCGCCCGTGCCATCCACCGGGGTGAAGCTCAGCGAGATCAGGTTGGTGCCGTCCTTGCCCGGCCAGGTCATCGGCATCGGCCGGGCGGCGGCATTGAAATAGACCAGGCTCTGCCCGTCCACGTTCAGCGTTACCCGCGCGGCATTGGGGGTCAGGTCCTTCGGCTCCAGCGTAAAGGCCATGACCGGCCCGGCACCACCCGGAAACAGTGCGTCGCGGATGGCGCGGGCCTGTTCGAACGGGGCCAGCGTGCGGGCGTCCAGCCCCAGGTCGGCCCGCCAGCGCCAGGGCCGCGCGCTGGTATCGACATAGGGCGCCAGCGTCTCGTTGGTGAAGCCGTCGAAGCGGCCGCCGGGTCCGAAAAGCTGCTGGAAGTCGCTGACCGTCACGTCGATGGCCGAATCCGCGACGAAGGGATAGCGCCCCCCCGTCGCCGCGCGGCAGAAGGGCAGCACATCCGCCCGCCAGCGGGCGTTGAGCTGGGCCAGGATCGCCTCGCGCGTGACGCTGATCGTGTCGCCGGCGATGGCGCCCAGCCAGGCGTTGACCGGGTCGGGCAGGGTGGCCGCGACATTGCGCAGATCGCCCGTCAATTGCGGCAGCCCGCCGCGCGACAACAGCGCCGCCTGCGGATCGGGGCTGGCCTGCACGGTCAGAAGCTCCTTGGACAGCGCCCCCAGCGCCGTCTCGGCATCCGCGATCAGCGGCGGCTTGCCGTCCACCTCGGCGACGATGGCCTTGAGCGGGGCGAAATGCCGGGCGATCTCGGCCCCGGGCGGCGGCGGCTCGGGCTCTCCCGGACGGCGGGCGGCGGCGGCGACCTTGGTGCCGATCCTGGCTGCGGCGCCAAGGCCCAGCTTGCCGGCCACCTTCTTCAGCACGCCGGGATTGATCTCGGGGCTGTCGCCCTGTTCGGGCGGTCGCGCCAGGTCGGTTTCGGCGACGACGGCGTTCAGCAGCCGCTTCAGCGTGCTGTCGGGGCTGGCAAGATCCTTCAGGTTCGCGGTGGCGGTGGCCAGGTCGGGGATCGGCGCCAGCCGCACGTCGCGCAGGAACCCCTCCCAGGCATTGATGAAATCGTCCTGGTAAAGCTTCATCATGTCGGCTTGCAGCGAGGCGGCCGAGGCATCGGCGCTTTCCGCGCAGCCGCCTGCAAAGACCTTGCGGTCGTTCAGCGCCGCCTCGGCCATGCCGGGCAGCATCGGCAGCACCGTGCCGTGAAAGCCCTGCCAGGTAAAGGCGCCGGGAATGCCCTGGCGCAGGGTCTGGCCCGACAGCCGCGTCAGCACCTGCCCCGCCAGCGGCCCCGCCTTTCCCGCCGGTATCCAGTCGGGCAGGGTGGCGATCTCGGGTTCGGACATCAGCGCGCGATAGGTGCGCAGCGACAAGGGCACGGTGCAGATCGCCTGCAAGGCGGCCTCGACCAGCTGCGGATCGGCCTCGATGCGGCTTTCGTCGCCGCCCAGCCGGTCCAGCGCGGCAAGCTGCCACAGGCGCGCGGCCTCGGTCGGGAAGGGGGTCTCGGCGGCAAAGGCGGGCAGCACCTCCTGCCACCATTCCGCGAGCCAAGCACGGTCATAGGGACCAAGCCCGGTCAGCATCTGATAGGCTTTCAGCGCGCCCAGCAGGAAATCCGGGTCGCGGATCTGCCGCCACATCGTCGCCTCCAGAAAGGCGACCATGCGCGGCTCCAGGAGGTTGCGCAGTCCGCGTTCGCGTGCCAGCCGGGCCGCGCCCTCGATCTCGGCCGCGGCCGAGGGGCCGATCAGCGCCAGCGGCCCGCCGGGCACCGGCGTCCGGGCCGCCTCGATCTCGGTCATGGCGTCAAGGGCGACGGGCAGGTCCAGGGGCTCGGTCGGCGCCTGTCGCGAGGCGGCGTTGGCAAGCCGCCCCGCAAGGTCGGCCAGCAGGCGCTGCTGGTCGGCAACCGCGCCGGACTGGCGCATGGTGTTGAACAGAAAGCCCAGGCCCGCCAGCAGCACCAGCAGCGCCGCCGCCACGGCCGAGCCGCGCCAGATCCATGTCCGGCGCTCCTCGGCGCGCGGATCGAACAGGCCCAAGCCCGCCTCGCCGAAGATCACCCCGGCCAGCAGGTCGTGCAGGAAGAACGACCGCCGCTCGCCCATCGCGCGATGCGGCACCGGCGCGGGCGCGAGGCCGAAGCCCGCCGCCATCCCCGCCAGCATCCGGTCCAGCGGCGAGCCCTCCTGCGTGGCCGAGCTCAGGTAAAAGCCGCGCAGCCAGGGCGTCTGCTCATAGCGGCTTTCGCCGAAGGCGGTGTCGATCAGCAGCCGCAGCGGCGCCTCCAGCCGCTCGAACTCGGCCGGAAAGCGGAAGATCGCGGCGCGCTGCGGCAGGTCGGCATCCTCGGCCAGCCGTGCGTCCAGCCGGCCCTCCAGCACGGCGGCGAGGCTGCGGAACTCGCGGGTGATCGCCTCGGGCTCGGGCAGGGCGTCGACCGGCAGGGTGGCGCCCCAGACCTGCGCCCGCTCGGCCGAGGTCAGCGCGCCGAAGAACGTCTCGAAGCCCGGCAGCCGGTCGGCCTTGGTCAGCATCAGATAGACCGGCAGCTGCATCTCCAGCCGCTCGGCGATCTCGGTCAGGCGCTTGCGGATCTCGCGCGCGTGGCGGCGCAGCGCGTCCTCGGGGCCCAGCAACTCGTCCAGCGACAGGGCGACGATCACCCCGTTCAGCGCCCGCCGGCCGCGATGCCTTTTCAGCAGGTCGAGGAAGCCGGCCCATTCCGCCGCATCGCGCTCGGGTTCGCTGGACTGGTCGGTATAGCGGCCGGCGGTGTCGACCAGCACGGCGTTTTCGGTAAAGAACCAGTCGCAGTTGCGCGTGCCGCCGACCCCCTTGAGGTCGTCGTTCAGCGCGATGGGAAAGTTCAGCCCCGACTGGCGCAGCGCCGTGGTCTTGCCGGTGCCGGGTGGGCCGATGATGACATACCAGGGCATCTCGCGCAAAAAGCGCCGCTTGCCCAGGCGGGATCGCGCCAGCGTCGCCAGGATCTCCTGGAACTTGCCGCCGATCTCGGCCGCCGCATCGGGCGCATCGGGCAGGGGCGGCGGCGCGGCCAGTTCGGTGACGAACATGCGGTTGCGCCGCGCGGCGCGGATCTGGCCGACCAGCAGGATCAGCAGCCACAGGACCAGGATGGCGCCCAGGCAGAGCGCGCGGACCTCGGCGCTTTCCAGCGGTGCCGCCTCGCCGACCGAAACCAGCGGGCCATAGAACCAGATCGCCGCTGCCAGCAGCGCCAGCCCGACGAAGGTCCAGAAGCCGCGGGACAGGAAGAACCGGAATATGGCCTTGAGGATACGCATCTATTGCCTCTTCTCGATGCGGATCTCGATCCGGCGGTTCTGGGCGCGGCCATCGCGGGTGGCGTTGTCGCCCACCGGCTGGCTGTCGGCGCGGCCCTCGGCGCTGATGAGTTCGGCGGGCACGCCGGCCGCCGCCAGCGCCTGCGCGACGGTTTCGGCCCGTGCCTCGGACAGCCCCTGGTTCGAGGCGAAGGGATTGCTGCGCTGCACCGGCACGTTGTCGGTATGGCCGCTGACCGCGACCGCGCCGATGCGATGGGCATTGGCGACGACGGTCCTGCCGATCGCCTCGACCAGCGGCTGATAGGCCGGGTTGAGACTGGCCTTGGCCGAGCGGAACACCTCGGGGTCGCTGGCCCGCACCACCAGCACCACGAGGCCCGAGGTCTCGCGCCCCTTCATGGCCGGGCGCAGGGCGGCGGGCAGCGCGGCCTCGAATGCGGGCAGCAGCGGGTCGATCACGGTTGCCGGCAGTTCCGGGGCCGGCTCGACGGTCTGGCGGACCGGGCGAAAGATCGCGGCGCGGTCGGGCGGTGGCAGGCCGGCGGCCTGGGTGAACAGGCTTTCCGCCTTGCCCGACAGATGCATCGAGAGGCCCGTATGGATCGCCAGGACCAGCCCAAGCGCCCCCAGCCACAGCGTCCACAGCGGCACCGCGAATCGGCGCGGCGTATCCGGCGCGACCACTCCGGCGCCATGCGGGGCCAGCGGCGCGGCCTCGCGCTCCGGGTCGCGCAAGAGCCGGGCGATCTGCGCGCGCAGGGCTACCAACGCACCTTCGCCGGCGCCGCCCTGCACGCGATACTTGCCGCGAAAGCCCAGGCAGAGGCACAGCCACGCCAGCTCCAGCAGGTCGCGCTCGCCCGCCGGGTTGCGCATCAGCGCGTCCAGCCGGTCGAAGAAGCGGGTGCCGGCATCGACCTCGCCGGTCATCTGCGTCACCAGGGGTTGCCGGGGCCAGTCGCTTTGCCCGCCCCAGGGCGTGTTCAGTGCCAGGTCGTCCAGCAGGGCGGCGACGAACCAGGCGCCCTGATCGGCCCGGCTCAGCGGCATGCCGGCGGCGACCGAGGCGTCGCGCCCCTCGACCAGCACCGATTGCAGCCGCGCCCGCAGCGCATCGGGCCGGGCGGGGGGATTGGCGCGCTCAAGCTCGGGCGCCAGTTCCAGCAGCGTGGCATGGGCGGCGACCAGCGGGTTGGGATGCGCCCGCCCGCGCCGGGCATGGGGCGCGGCCTCGGGCGCAACGGGATCGGGCGGCGCCTGCCAGGCGGGGCGCGGCAGCATCGGACCGGGCGGATCGGGCAGGGATTGCGGCCGGCCCGCGCCCAGCGGCCGGATGCGGGTGCGGCCGGGGTCGCCGAGGCCGAAGGGATCGTTCGGATCGCCGCCCATCCCCCGCCCCTATCTGCTGACCGCGTAGCAGTCGATTTCGGGTTCGCGGTCCAGCTTGCCGGACACGCCCAGCACGAAGCCCGGCGAGGCTTGCAGCCGTGCCCAGTGCTCGGACTTGCGGTCCAGCTCCAGGCACAGCCGGTCGCCGTCATAGGGGATCTCGCGCGGCTGCGAATGCAGCGGCCGCAGGGGAATGCCCGGCAGGCGCGAGGTCCACAGCGTCTCGAACTCCTCGGCCGCGCCCACGGTGACCTGGCGGGTGAAAAGCTGCATCAAGCCCTCGTCAGACATGTCCGAGCCGATGCGCAGCACGATGCGGCTGTTCTGCAGGATCTCGGGATTGTCGATGCGCACCTTCCAGACGTTCTGCGCGTGACGCGCGACCGGCAGGGCGCGGGATTTCGGCTCGACATGACGCAGGGACAGGATCAGCGAGCGCAGCGCATCCGCCAGCGCGGCGAAACCCGGCTGCGGGTCGGCATGATCGTAATCGGGCAGCGGCGACAGCCGCCGGGTCGAGGAACCATAGGTCGCCATCCGCCCCGCCAGCTCGGCCAGGTCGGCGAAAAGCTCGGACGGGTGCGCAAGGTTCTGCGCGAGCAGGTGTTGCAGCCTTGGCCGGGCGGCGTTGGCCAGCTCCAGGATCAGCAGGTTCTCGACCGAGCGGCCGGCGCCGCCCAGCACCATGCCGCCCTGCGCCTCGATGATGCGGTCGAGCCCGGTGACCAGTTCCTTGAGCAGCCCGGCATACCAGGGCACGGCGGCCAGCGTCAGCGCGGGGGGCAGCCAGCCCTCGGCCAAGGCGATCCGGCCGTCGGCGGCCAGCCCCTCGATCCCGGCCAAGGGCAGGGTGACGGCGCCCTGCGTGGCCTCGCCGGGCAGGAACAGCCGGGTCGAAAGCCGGGCGATCTCGACCTCGGCGGGCTCGGTGCCGCCGCGGATCTCGTCGCGCAGGCTGGTCCATTCGCCGCGCCAGCGTGCGCCGCCCGGCTCGGCATGGGCGGGATCGACCGCCGCCGTGCCGGGCTGGTGCGGCGCCACGCCCAGAAGGACCGCGCCGGCGGGCGTCGCGCGGCCGACCGCGACCGGCGGCGGCGCCGGGCTGTCGGCCGGGATGCGAAAGGCGGTGCCGTCGGGGAACAGCCCCTCGGCCTCGGCGATGGCGACCTGCCCGGCCTCCAGCGCCGAGGGGTCCAGCCGCAGCGCGACAAAGCCCCATGCCTGCCGCGGCCGCGCCCGCAGCAGCGCGCGCAACTGGGCCGCGGCATGGCGGTCCTGCTGCTGGAAATGCTGCGGGCGCAGGAACAGGCCCTCGGACCAGACGACGCGGCTGCCTTCGGTCATGCGCTTTCCCTTCAGGCTGGTGTCATCGTGACGCCGCCCGGCCCGGCGGTGACGGTGAAGCTGGCGGTGCCGGTGGGCGAGACGGCGGCCTTGGCGCGCGTGGTCTTGCCGGCCGGGTTGCGATAGCCGGCGACCACCGCCACCGCGGTCGTCGCCGGATCCAGCACCAACGCCTTTTCGGCGCTGCCGCCGGGCGCCAGGGTCACCGTCTCGGCCTTGACCAGATCGGCCCCCAGGGCGGTTGCTGGATCTTGCAGCGCCAGCGGATCGGCGGCGTCGAAGCCGGCGGTGCCGCGCAATTGCAGGATGTGCAGCGTCAGCGGCCGGTCGCCGCCGTCGGGGCCGGGATTGACCCCGGCCGAGGCCGACATGGCCAGGTTGACCGAGCCGGGACCGGCCGGCCCGCCGCAGGCCGCGGTCAGCGCCAGCGTTCCAAGCCCGGCCAGCGTGGCCCGGCGCGTGAGGATGGGAAGAATCGTTGTCATGGCTCGCTCCTGTCAGGGGTTTCGTAGGCATCGCGGAATTCGGCGCCGACCTCGCCCAGGAAGCGGTCCTCGGCGGCGCGGGCGATCTCGGCCCAGCGGGCGGCATAGGCGTCCCAAAGCAGCGCCGAGCGCCCGCCCGCCAGCAGCGCCCGCAGCAGCCCGGCATCGGCCAGCTGCGCCTCGATCGCCTCGGGCGAGAAGCGGTCGATCATGCGGCGCAACGCGGCCTGCAAGCCGTGCCAGCTGCGCATCCGGTGGTCGGCAAGGTCGCGGAACGCCTCGGCGATGGCGGCGTCGGGGTCCAGATAACCCGCCCCGCGCGGCGCGATCAGCGCGGCCACCTGTTCGTCGGGCATGGCAAGGAATTTCAACGGGTTGACCTGTGCCGCGCCCAGCGTGGTGCGGGCGACGCGCAACGAGCCCTTTTCCTCGGCCCGCGCGCGCAGCAATGCGACCAGCCCCTCGGCCAGCATCCGGTAGCGGCGGCCAAGCGCCTCGATGTCGACACCTTCGACACTTGCCGGGTCCAGCCCGGCGCTGCGCAGGAAGGCGGCGGCCGCGTCGGATGGCGGCTGCGGTTGCGGGGCGGCAGGGGGAGGGGAATCCGGCAGAGCGGCTGACATGACAGGCACGGGATCGGGCCGGGGCGGCGATGCGCCCGCCGGTCCCCAGCTCCAGTCGTCGCCCGCCTGGGGCGGCGTTGCAGGCGGTGCGGCGGGCAGCGGGTCCAGCATGAAGGGATCGTCGAAGCCCGGCGGCGGCGCGGGCGGCGGTTGCGGGGCGAAACGGCCGGTCGTGCGCTCGAAGGGTTCGGGCAGTTCCGGCGGACGCGGCGGCGGCGGCGGTGCCGGATCGCGGGGCGCGAAGAACGGGTCGATCCCGATGCCTTGGTCGGGCGCTTCCGCCGCTGCCTGCGCCCCGGCCTCGACGGTCACGCCCAGAGTGACGTCGCCCAGCCGCAGCCGCATTCCGTCGCGCAGCGCGGCGCTGCGGCCCGGTCCCAGCGGCTCGGCCGCACCGTCGAGGAACAGCCCGCCGGTGCTGGTATCGGTGACGGTCCAGCCCTCGGCCGTGGCCTCGACGATGCAATGGCGGCGCGAGACGAACATCTCGGGGTCGTCGATCTGCCAGTCGCAGCCCGGCTCGCGCCCCAGCTCCGCCCGGCCGCTGTCCAGCCGCAATTCGGTTTGGGGCTGGGGAACGGGGCTTGCAAGGACGGTAAGGCGCAGGGTCATCAGGCGGCCTGCCTTTCATCCAGCGGCAGGCGCAGGTCGTCGCGGTCCCGCCCCGCACCCCCGCCCAGCCAGCCGGTCTGTCCCAGCGCCGGCCCCAACCCCAGCGTGGGCGCCGGCACCTCGGGCGCGGCCAGCACCAGCCGCAGGTCGAAGCCGATCTCTTCGCCCATGACAAAGCGCAGCAGGCGGCGCAACGCCGCCCTTGCCGGGCCGTCCTCGATCAGCCTGCGGTATTGCGCAAGCGTCAGCGGGCCGACGACGATCTCGGCCCGGGCCTGCGGCTGATAGGCCCGCGGACCCAGCATCGCGCCCCGGCCCAGTCCGGCATGGGTACGGCCGAGTCGGCTGGCCAGGGCGGCGGGGATCTCTTGCCAATGCGGCACGAATTCCGCCACCCGCACCGGCGCGTCCAGCAGGTCCGACAGCAGCTCCGCCAGCGTCTCGGGGCTGCGGATCTGGCTGGCCAACCCGGTGGCGTGGCGCAGGGCAGGCGCGGGATCGTCCAGCGCCTCGGCGGTGCCGGGCAGGCCGAGGCCGGCCAGCGCCGCGATCATCGCCGAAAGCCGGCCCTCGTGGCCGTGATCGGCGGCGATGGCGGGCTGGGCCTCGGCAAAGGCGCGGTAGTAAAGCGCCATCATCCGGTGCTGGAGCAGGTTGCAGAACTCCAGGAAGGCGCGATCCGCCCCCGGCTCGGGCAGGGCAGAGCCGGCGAACCAGCGTTCGGACATGCGTTCCAGCATGCGGCGGCTCAGATGCAGCGGCATCGGGCCTTCGGGGCCGAAAAGCCCGGTGATCTCCAGCGCGATGCGAGCCGGGGCGTCGCCTTCGGCGGGGCTGAAGCGCGCGACCTCGCAGGCGGCGGGGCCCAGGCGGATTTCCTGCCCCAGCCGCGCGGGCTCCAACTCAGGGCCGCCGGCATGGCCGAAGCGGCGGCCGGGCGATTCCAGCCGCCGCATCAGGGCGAAGGCCTCGATGCCGGCGGGTGGGGGCGGGTTCCCCGTCAGATCCGGGCGCGCAGGCCGGGCCGCATCGGCCATGACATCTCCTCCTGTTTCTGGACAAGGCGGGTGCGGGTGCGCACGAAGGCGTTGACCGAGGCGTGCCGGGCGAACAGCCGGTCGAGCAGCGCCGGCAAGAGCAGCCAACTGGCCCCGGCCAGCGGGGCCTCGTCGATCTCCAGCGTGATCTCGGTGCCGCGGCCGAGGGCCAGCGGGCCGGGCAGGTCCAGCCGCTCGATCACCGGGCGGCTCGATACCGCGGCGACGGCGCGGGCGTGGCGGGCAAGCCGCGGATCGCCGCGATCGGCGTAAAGCGCCAGCAGCGCGCAAAGCGGCGCGCCGTCGCGCCCGGCCTCGGCCAGCGACAGATGGCCCGAGGCAAGCTGCGCCACCAGCCGCCAGGTCAGGTCGTCCAGGCCCGCGGTGCCGCCCTGGCCCGCCTGCGGCGGCGCGCCTGCCAGTGCCGGCTGGGGCCGGCGCATCGGGCCCAACAGATCGACCCGCATCACCGGCTCGCCGCCCTCGGGGGTCAACCGCGGCGTGTCGTCCAGGATCGGCAGGTCGCGATTGGTGCAAAGCGCGCGGATGTCCAGCCGGTGCGGCATCCGCCCGCCCGCCCGCGAGACCGAGATCCACAGGTCGTGCCCGGCATGGGAGCTGCGCATCTGGCCGCGCCGGATCTCGTCGGTGGCCGGGCGGCGGGGGCGGCGCTCGGTCCACCAGACCGGGCCGGCATGGCGCGGCGCCTCGGGGGCATGGGCGGGACAGAGCAGCCCGTCCTGCCCCTCGCGGTCGGCATCGGCGACGCGGATCAGGCGATAGACCTCGAAATCGCGGGTGCGGGCGCGGTCGGGATGGACCGGATGCGCCGTGGCCCGCGGATCGAGTTCGACGAAATTGCACTCTTTCTCGAACAGGTTGACCAGCGGCGTGGCGAACAGCCGGAAATCGTCCCGGCCCAGCCCCTCCAGCAGCGGCTGGGGGCGGGCAAGCGGCAGGGCAAGCTCCAGCGTCACGCCTTCGCCGCATTGCCGGGCGGCGGGCGCGAGCCCGTCCAGCCGCAGGTAGTGAAAGCGTTCCGGCATCAGGAAATAGTCGCGCAGCAGCCGGAAGCCCTCGAAGCTGCGGCGCAGGCGCGGGGTCAGCCCCTCGTCGTCGCCGGTGCCCACCAGGTCGGGCCGAGCGAGGGGAAGCGCGACCGCCCCCGGCCGGGCGGGCCGCGCCAGCGCCCCGAGGCTGCCGCCGAAGATCGCGTCGAACAGCGCCCCCGCCTGCGCGCTGCCGGCAAAGCACAGGTCGAGCCGGTCCAGCGCCAGCGCCGACAGCGCGGCCGGTCCCGTCGCGTGCAGGCCGATGCGGATGCCCGCCTCGGCCCCCGGCGCGGCAAGGCCCGCGGCGGCCAGCGCGCCACGGTCGGGCAGGTAGTCCGCCGTCCCCAGCGCCAGCGGCCAGAGCGTCACCGCCTGCGCGGTGGCATAGGTGGCGCGGGTGGCCAGCCCTTCGCGCACGGCGGCGGTGAAGCGGCTGCCGCGCGGCACCGGATGCCCGCCCGCCATGGCCTGCACCTGCGGGCCGGGTTGCAGCACGCCGATGCCCATGGCCGGCCCCGGCGCGGCCAGGTCGGGCCAAAGCGCGTCCATCACCCCGGCGGTGAGACGCTGGCCCTCGGCCTCGACCTTCATCCGCGTGCGGGCGGCCAGGAAGGCCACGCCCTCCAGCAGCCGCTCGACATAGGGGTCGGGGCAGGGCACGGCGTCCAGCGACAGGTTGCGCGCCACGTTGGGATGCAGGGCGGCGAATTCGCCGGCCAGCACCCGGATATGGTCCAGTTCGGCCTCGTAGGCGGCAAGGAAGGCGCGGTCCATCAGCCCTCCTCCAGCACCGTTGCGGCGGCACCCGTGTCCAGGTCGATGGTGGTCAGCAGCCGCAGCCGCTCGGGCGCCGGGGCCATCAGCAAAAGCCCCTCGATGTGCACGCGCAGGCCGACACGGGTGCCGGGCTCGACCGCGACGCGGATGGTGTCGCGGCGCAGGCGCGGCTCGAACACCGCCAGCACCTCGCGCAATTCGCGCGCCAGCGCCTCGTGGTCGAAATCGCCCGCGCGCCGCCCGGCAAAGGCGGGCACGCCGTAATTCAGGACCGAGGCACGGACATGGGGAAAATCGGCCAGCATCTCGGCCGGGTCCTCGGCGCCGCCGGCGATGCCGGGGGGCGCGGCGCGGCGCTCGGCCGGGGTCAGCAGATAGTGCACCTCCAGCCGCTCGATGCCGAACAGATCCTCGATGTCGCGGCGCACCGCCTCGCGCAGAACGTCCGGGGTGACGAGGATGCCGCGTTCCTGCAAGGCGGCGTGGCGGGCCTGCAATTGCGCCAGCGCCGCGAGTTCGCGCGCCTGGTCGGCGTCCAGCCCGTCGCGCCCCTCGCCCGACAGCAGCGCCTGCAAGCGCGCGGCGCCGTGGCGGGCGGTCAGGGCCGCCTCGCGCCGGGCGATCTCGGCCGACAGTGCGGGCAGGTCGTCGATCAGCCGGTCCCACAGGCTGGGCTGCACCTCGTCGCGCCGCGCCTGGAGGGGCACGGAGGTGCGGGGGCGGTCGGGGGCGGGGCTGGCCATGGCGATCCTGCGCGCATCCCGGCGGTCACTTGGCCGCCATCAGGTCGTATTCGACCTCGTGCTCGTCGCCTTTCGAATGGTCGTCGGCCTGCACGACATACTTGATGGCGATCTTTTCGAACGAGAGGCTGATCTGCTCGGCGATCGTGTCGATTTCCGGGGCGGGCTGGCTCTGGCTCATCGAATAGGACGAGACGAGGCAGTTCGTCATGGTGATCGTCAGATAGTCCAGATGCGCCTCGCCCGAATCCTTGCGGACGGTGAAGACCATGGTCTCGAAGGCCTTGCCCTGCATGCAGGCCAGCGCCAGATAGGGCGAGGCGGCGTCATACCATTTGTAAAGCGTCAGGTCGCTGACGGTGGCGCGCCCGCGCACGCGGCCCGACCCGGTCGCGGCCGAGCTTTTCTGCTCGGCCTTCAGGTCGGCGCCCCAGATGTCGATTTCGCCTTCGTGATCGGCCCGACGCGATTCGCCGTCGATGCCGTCGATCTTGAGGTATCCGGTGAAAGCCATCTCGTATCTCCCTGTTCGGCCTGTTCGGCAAGCCGGGTTTCAGACATGGCGGGGCCCCTCGGGGCCGCGTCAGGGGCCGCGCGCGTCATGGGCGCCCGCCGGCCCGGTGCCGCAGGGGCCGTCGCGGCCCCCGGGCAAAGCGCGTCACGGCCCCTTGACCGAGGGCAGTTCCGAGACCAGCCGCAGCGAGGCGTTGATCCCTTCCAGCTGGTAATGCGGGCGCAGGTAGAAGCGGGCGGCGTAATAGCCGGGCCGGCCCTCGACGCTGTCCACCTGGACCTCGGCCTTGGCCAGCGGGCGCTTGGCCTTGGCCTTGTCGTCGGCCATGGCGGTGTTTGCCAGCACATAGCGGTTGATCCATTCCGACAGCCAGACCTCCATGTCGGCGCGTTCCTTGAAGGTGCCGATCTTGTCGCGGGCGATGGCCTTGAGGTAATGCGCGAAGCGGCAGACCGGCAGCAGATAGGGCAGGTTGGCCGACAGCCGCTCGTTGGCCTGGGCGTCGGGATCGACCAGCCGCCCGGCCCGGGCCTCGCAATCCTGCAAGGTCTGCGCGCCCAGGAATGCCGCGACATCGGTGTTCTTGCGATGCAGGATCGGCATCAGCCCCAGCTTGGCCAACTCGTGCTCGCGCCGGTCGTCGATGGCGATCTCGGTCGGGCATTTCATCACCACCGAACCGTCGTCGCTGGGGAAGGTATGCACCGGCAGGTTGGTGACCGCGCCGCCCGATTCCACGCCGCGGATCTGGCTGCCCCAGCCGTACAGCTTGTGGCTGCGGTTGATGTTCACCCCCATGGGAAAGGCCGCGTTCATCCAGACGTAATGGTCGTGCCTGCCGTCGATTTCCTCGCGGAAGTCGAAGCCCTTGACCGGGATGGTGTCTGGCCCATAGGGCAGCCGCGCCAGCACGCGCGGCAGGGTCAGGCCGATATAGCGCGCATCCTCGCTTTCGCGCAGGCTTTGCCAGGCCGCGTAATCGGGCGAGGAGGTGACCATCTTCAGGTCCTGCGGATTGGGCAGTTCCTGCCAGCTTTCCATGCGGAACAGCCGGGGCGAGGCCGCCGCGATGAAGGGCGCATGGGCCGAGGCGCAGATCCCCGACAGGTTGCGCAGCAGCCCCACGTCGCGCGGATGGTGGCTGAATTCGTAATCGCCGACGATGCTGCCGAAGGGGGCGCCGCCGAAGCTGGAATATTCCTCGGTATAGAGCTTGCGGAACATGGGCGACTGGTCCCACATCTGCCCCTCGAAATCCTCAAGCTGGTCGGCAAGCTCGTCCTTGGTGATGTTCAGCACCCGGATCTTGAGCATGGTGTCGGTTTCGGTGTTGTTCACCAGATAGTGCAGCCCGCGCCAGCTTCCCTCCATGCGGCGGATCTCGGGGGCGTGCAGCACCTCGTTCATCTGCGCGGTCAGAAGCTCGTCGATGCCGGCGATCAGCGACTTGATCGAGCGCACGGCATTGCCCGAGATCGTGGCGCTGCCGGCCTTTTCGCGGGCGGCAAGCGCCAGGTTCGCGACCAGTTCGCGCAGCTTGGCGCTGTCGTCCTGTTCCTTGACGCGGAAATCCTTTTCCAGAAGCGTGCCGAATTCGTCCAGGTCGACGGCTTCGGCTTCGGGTGCGGCCCCGGCGCCCTTGAGTTCCTGTTCGGCCATGGCTCAGCCCTCCGTCTCGTCGCTGCCGGGGGTCACCGCCTGCTCGGCGACGCGGGCCAGCAGCGGTTCGTCGTTCAAAAGCTGGGCGATGCGCTTTTCGGCGCTGGCCTTGCCGTCCATATAGCTCAGCAGTTCCTCGAGCTTGCGGCGCATCTTCATCAGTTCGGCCAGTTCGGGGACCTGCTCGGCGATGCGGTCGGGGGCGAAATCGCCCATGTTGCGAAAGGTCAGGTCCACGAACATCTCTTCCTCGCCGGCCTCCTCGCCCTCCTTGCGGGGCAGGCGGTTCGGGATGCGGGCGGTGACGCGGGGCGAAAGCGCCTCCATGAAGGCGGGAAAGCGGCCGGCATCCACCTCGACGAAGGATCGTTCGGCGGGCGGTTTCTGCGCCTCGCGCGAGGTGGACTTGCCCGCCAGATCCGCCATCACCCCCATGACGAAGGGCAGTTCGATGGTGGTCGGGCTGCCGTAATGCTCGACGTCATAGGCGATCTGCACCCTTGGGGCGCGATTGCGTTCGATTACCTTGGCCTTGCTCTCGCTCATCGCGGGTTACTCCCTGTCGCGGCACCATCCGGCGCCGGCCCCGATTGCGCCCTGCCGTCAGCGTCCCTTGTCTTCGGCCACTCCGGCGACATTGCGGAATTCCTTCATTCCTCCAGGCGCCAGCTCCTCCATCAGTTGCAGGAAGTTCATCGGCACCATCTTCTTCATCCGCCGCGCCAGATGCGGCAGCGGCGAGGCAGGTTCGTTGCGGTCGTAGAAATCGATGATGAGGTCGAGACAGGTCTCGACCTCGGCGCGTGTGGCCAGCCTTGCCGGCAGGCCCGCTGATACGGACGCGAAGGGAACGGCCGCAGGTGCGGGTATCGCGGCGGGGGGCGCCGCGGGTGCGTCGGTTCCCGCCTGCGCCGCCGGCTGCGCGGCATGGCTGAACTGGGCCTGCGGGCTGGCCAGCGTTGCCGCCATCCGCTCCAGCAGCCGCCGCAGCGCCGGAAAGCGGGTCGGCGGGTCGTCCCCGATGCGGGCGGCCAGGGCCGTTTCCAGCCGGTCGAGCGCCTCCAGCGAGGCGGCAAGCCCTGCCTCCAGCCCCGCCACCGCCTCGGGCTCCATGTCGCGCGAGGCGCGGCAGGCGGTCAGCACCCGCGTCACCCTTGCGTCATGAAGCGCCGCGCGCTCGGCCTGTTCGGCGGCGGAAAGGCCGGTCGGCCCCTCGGCGGCCAGCACCGAGGGCGTGACCGTGCCCGCCGCCAGATCCCCGCCCGAGACCACCGGCAGGCCGCGCGGGGCAAGCATGGTATTGAACTCCAGATCGCCCAGGATCCCCGCATCGGCATTCTCGATCTGGTAAAGCGCGTTGATGCGGCGCAGCGCGGCTTCGCGCACAAGCTGGCCTTCCCGCAAGGCGGGGTGCAGGTGGTCCCACCAGGTCTCCAGCGTGCCGGCCAGCAGGTCCAGCCCCTCGGCCAGTCCCTCGGGGCCGCGCATGTTGGTCATGATCCGTGCCACGATGACCAGCAGGCGCAGGTCGCGGCCGGTCTGGGCCAGCGCCTCGGCCTCGTCCAGCAGATGCGCCCAGTCCAGCGCCACGTCGCCGGTATTGCCCTTGGCCAGCTGCTCGGCCCGGGTCGCCCGAGAGGCCCCGTCCAGCGCCCGCGCGAGAGCCAGAAATCTCATGTCGTTGCGAAGATCCGATCCGGCGGAATCCGGCACGGAAAGCGGGGCGAGAAACATAGGAGAAACCTTCTCAAAGGCCACATTATGTTCTTCTCGGAATGGGAAAATCATCTCACGGACCGAGGCTTTGCGCAATGAAATCCTGCGGATCGGCCGATATGCCCTGACCGTGGGAGCAGACGAGCCGTCAGGGTCGCAGGTCTAGGATGCGATGGGTGGCGGCCAGGATCAGGTCCGGCCGGGCCGCGCGGCGTGCCGCCAGCGCCTCGGCAAAGGCGGCGGCGGATTCGTCGCCCGGGCGGCGTTCGTCGAAAAGCGGGCCGCGGGTCACGAAGGCGAAGATCCCCGCCTTGCCGAAATCGCGGTCGTTGACGCGAAAGGCGATGCGCCCCTGGCCCAGGCCGGGATCGTCGGCAGGCCACAGCACGCGCACGCGGCGCAGCGTGCCCTCGGGCCGGCCGATGCGGTCCAGCCGGGTTTCCTGGTCGCCGGCATTGGGCAGCACGTTGAAGACCTGGCCGGTTTCCTCGACCGCGACCCAAAGCTCTGCCTCGGGCGTGGCCGCCAATTCGGCGGGGATAAGCACATCGGCCACCGGATTGTCGCCGGGCCGATAGATCCCGGTCAGCGAGGGCTCGGGTCGGTTCGCCTCGGCCAGGCGGATGCCGATGCCGCCCTCGGGCAGGTCCGAGGCCGCGGCGAGGATCCTGCAGAGCGAGGGGCTGAGCGTCTCGACCTCCAGTCGCAGGGTGCGGTCGCCAAGCGCCGGGCGCAGCGTCTCGGCCAGCGCCGTGGCGGCGGCCGCATCGGGCAAGGCGCCGCGGATCGCCACGCCGGCACCGGGCGGGGCGCCCCCTTGCGGCAGGTCGCTGGCCAGCGGGCCGCAGCTGGCGGTGCGGGCGAGCAGCGCGTCCAGATCGGCCGGCATCAGCAGGGCAGGGGCGGCGGCCAGCCGCGGCACCAGTTCCATGCCGGTCGCCTGCGCCCATTCGGCCAGCCGGGCGGCGGCCGCGTCGCGCTCGGCCGGGGTGGCGGCGGTGCCGGCGATCTCGGCGCGCATGTCGGTGATCTGCACTGTCCAGTCCTGCAACTCTTGCAGCGCCGGGAAAAGCCGCTCCACCGCCTCGGCCCAGCCCGGTGTCGGCATGCCGCGCGCCGGGGACAGCGCGTCCGGCGGCGGATCGCCTCCGTTTGCGGCGGCGAAGGCGGCCGCGATTCGTCCGGCGCTGGCGGTATCCGGTGCCGGCCCGGACAGCCGGGGCGCCTCGCCGCCCGCCGCCTCCAGCCGCCAAGGCTGGACCAGCGGCAGGTCGGGGACCAGCAGCGACCTTGCCGCGAAGAATCCGCCCGTCAGCACCACGGCCAGCACCAGCAGGATCAGCCCTATCCGACCGCGCCCACCCCCTGCCCGACGCTGCTGCGGCCGCGGGGTGGCGCCCTTGCGGGCCGGCGCGGCCTCGGCCCCCTTCAGCAGCGCATCCAGCCGTGCCACCACCGCCGCGGCCGAGGGCGCGCGCTCGGCGATGCGCGGCGCCGAAAGCCACAGGATCAGCCCCGCAAGGGGCTCGGGCAGGCCGGTCACGTCCAAGGGTTCGGCCTTGCGCCGGATCATCTCGCCGGGCGTCGCGCCGGCAAAGGGCACCTCGCCCCGCGCCGCCGCCAGCAGCAACGCGCCAAGCGCATAGAGGTCGCTGGCCGGCTCGGCCTTGCCGTCGAACTGTTCGGGCGCGGCATATTCGTATTTGCCGGCGAACTGGTTGCCGACGACCGTATGCGCGCCGGCGGCGGTGTCCTTGGCGATGCCGAAGTCGATCACCGTCGCGCCCTCGACCCGGCCGTCGCGCAGGATCACGTTGTCCGGCGACAGGTCGCGATGCACCACGCCGCGGGCATGGGCGGCCACCAGCCCCTCGGCCACGCGATGCGCCACGATCAGCAATTCGCGCATCCCCAGCCGCCGCTCGGCCATCGCCTCGGACAGGGCCGGGCCATCGATGAAGTCCATCACCAGGAAGACATGGCCCTCGGGCGTGCGCGAGCAGTCGCTGTAGCGCACCACGGCATCGTGCAGGATGTCGCGCATCGCCTCTTCGCGGCGCATCAGCTCCAGATAGCCCTCGTTGCCCGAGAATCCGGCCGAAAGCGCCTTGATCGCCACCACCCGGCCGGTGACCAGGCTTTTCGCGCGATAGACCTCGCCGGTGCCGCCGCGCCCCAACACACCCTCGACGGTCCAGGTGTTGTTGAGCACCTGGCCCTCGTGGAAGATGTCCCCCGGCAGGGCCGGGATCATCGCGGCAGTTCCTTTTGCGGCAGGTTGCCCATCGCCGGCTCCTTGCGAAAGGATTTCCGAAAGTCGCGGTTTTGCAATACACTTCCCTAGGGTCATTTTCCCCCCGAGCCTGCCCGTGGCAAGCCCGATTTATCGCTCCGGTTCTTTTGCCAGCTTTGCAAGGATGGCCAGGATGACGACCGTGACGCCCCGCGCCCCCGCCAGAGGATCGAGAGAGACTGTCAAGCGCAAGGAACTGGTCGGCCGGCTGGACCCGCTGTGCCTGCGGGCGTTTTCCGACGGCGCGCGCAACGCCAAGGCGCGCGGCAATCCTTATGTCGAGCTGGTGCACTTCATTGCCGCGCTGGCCGGGATGCCGGATTCGGACCTGTCGCTGATCGCCGCGGCGGCCGGGGTCGACGCCGCCCGGCTGGAGGGCGACCTGGCCCGGGCGCTGGACGCCCTGCCGCGTGGCGCCAGCGCGGTCGAGGAGTTTTCCGACCACATCTTTCACGCCATCCAAGAGGGCTGGACCCTGGCCGCGCTGGAGGGCGGCACCGATCGGGTGCGTTCGGGCGACATCCTGGTCGCCTGCCTCAAGACCCCGGTGCTGGAGGGGTTGCTGCTGCGCATCAGCCCGGAATTCGGCCGCATCGACCCCGACCGCATGGCGCCGGACCTGCCCGGCATCCTGGCCGGCTCGGCCGAGGCGGAGGGGACGGTCCCGCCCGAGATGGCGCCGGCCAACGTGCCGAAACCGCCCGAGGGGGCGCTGGCGAAATACGCCACCAACCTGACCGAGCGGGCGCGGGCCGGCAAGATCGACCCGGTGGTCGGCCGCGACCCGGAAATCCGCCAGATCATCGACATCCTGATGCGGCGGCGGCAGAACAACCCGATCCTGACCGGCGAGGCAGGGGTAGGCAAGACCGCCGTGGTCGAGGGCTTTGCCCTGCGGCTGGCGCGCGGCGACGTGCCGCCGCAACTGGCCGCGGTCGATCTGTGGCTGCTGGACATCGGGCTGATGCAGGCCGGCGCCAGCGTCAAGGGCGAGTTCGAAAAGCGGCTGAAATCGGTGATCGACGAGGTGCAGGCTTCGGTGAAATCGGTGATCCTGTTCATCGACGAGGCGCATACGCTGATCGGTGCCGGCGGCGCGGCGGGAACGGGCGATGCCGCGAACCTGCTGAAACCCGCGCTGGCGCGGGGCGAGTTGCGCACCGTCGCCGCCACCACCTGGGCCGAATACAAGCAGCATATCGAAAAGGATCCGGCGCTGACCCGGCGCTTTCAGGTGGTGAAGGTCGAGGAGCCATCGGAGGCGGCCGCCGTCGAGATGCTGCGCGGCGTGGCGGGCGTGCTGGAAAAGCACCACCGGGTCGAGATCCTGGACGAGGCGATCGGGGCCGCGGTTTCGTTGTCGCATCGCTATATCCCGGCGCGGCAATTGCCGGACAAGGCGATCAGCCTTCTCGACACCGCCTGCGCCCGCGTCGCCGTCAGCCAGCACGCCACGCCCGCCGAGTTGGAGGATCTGGAGCGTCGTCTGCAGGCGCTGGAGATCGAGGCGGGCATCATCGCCCGCGAGGCCGCCATCGGGATCGACACGACCGAGCGCCAGGCCGCCAACGACGCCGCCCGCACCGCGACGGAGGCCGAGCGCGCGGCCGCGCTGGAACGCTGGGAGGCGGAAAAGGCGCTGGTCTCGGACATCCTGACCTTGCGGGCCGAGTTGCGCGGCGAGGGCATGGCACTGGACGAGACGGGGGCGAACGAGGCGGGGGCGGATACGGACGGCGCTGATACATTGCCCCCAGCCTCTGTGGAAACCGAGGCGGCCGACCCCCCCGACACCGCCGCGCGGCTGGCACTTTTGCGCACCAAGATGGCCGAACTGGCTGAAAGGCAGGGTGAGCGGCCCTTGATCCTGCCCTCGGTGGACCGGCTGGCGGTGGGGGCGGTGGTGCAGGACTGGACCGGCATCCCGCTGGGCCGGATGCTGGCCAGCCAGACCGAGCGCGCGCTGGGCCTTGCGGGCCTGCTCGCGCAGCGCGTCGTCGGTCAGGACCATGCCATGGCCACCATCGCCAGCCGCATCCAGACCGGCATGGCCGGGCTGGGCGCGCCGGAAAAGCCGATGGGCGTCTTCATGCTCTGCGGTCCCTCGGGCGTCGGCAAGACCGAGACCGCGCTGGCGCTGGCCGACGCGCTTTACGGCGGCGAGCAGAACCTGATTTCCATCAACATGAGCGAGTTCCAGGAGGCGCATACCGTCTCGACCCTCAAGGGCGCGCCGCCGGGCTATGTCGGCTATGGCAAGGGCGGCGTGCTGACCGAGGCGGTGCGGCGCCGGCCCTATTCGGTGATCCTGCTCGACGAGGTGGAAAAGGCCCATCCCGACGTGCACGAGATCTTTTTCCAGGTCTTCGACAAGGGGATGATGGACGACAGCGAGGGGCGGCGGATCGACTTTCGCAACACGCTGATCCTGATGACCTCGAATGTCGGCACCGACGAGATCATGGCGCTGACCGATGCCGGCCGCACCCGGGTCGAGATCGACAGCCTGTCGGCCGCGCTGCGCCCGCCCTTGCTGAAGGTGTTTCCCCCGGCGCTGCTGGGGCGGCTGGTGACGATTCCCTACCTGCCGCTTTCGGATGCGATGATCGAGGCCATCGCCGGGCAGAAGCTGGCCGGCATCGGCCGCAGGCTGGCCGCCGCGCATGGCGCCGAACTGGTGATCGGCGCGGGAGTCATGGAGCAGATCCGCGCCCGCTGCACCGAGGTCGAATCGGGCGGCCGCATGATCGACGCCATCCTGACCGGCGCGATCCTGCCCGAACTCAGCCGCCGGGTGCTGGATGCCAGGCTGGAAGGGCGCGGCATCGGCAGGGTGACGGTGACCGGCGGGCCGGACGGCTTCGGCTATGCGCTGGACTGAGGCGCGCCGTGCAGATTTTCGACCAGACCGGCTTTCCCCATCAGATGGGGACCGGCATGGACGTGGCCGGGCAAGGCTACATGCTGCTGGTGGTCAAGGGCAGCTTCGCCTTTCCCGACCGTGAAACCGACCCGCCCCTGCCGCTGAAGGACCAGCGTCCGCTGGTCATGGCCGACGAATATACCGGCGCGCCGGGCTTTTCCGCGCCGCTTTGGGAAAGCGATTTCGCCTTTCGCAAGCCCTTCTGCGACGTGGTGCTGAACGGTGCCGCCCATGCACCGGCCGGCCGCCCGGTCGAGCGGCTGCGCGTGGGGCTGGCGGTGGGCAACTGGTCCAAGCAACTCGACGTGGTCGGCCAGCGCGAATGGCGCGTGCTGGGGCCGGCCATTGGCGCGACCCGGCCCTATCCCTTCACGCGGATGCCGTTTTCCTATGACACGGCCTTCGGCGGTCCCGACCGCAGCCGTCCACCCGGTCCCGACGTGCCGGTCCATGCCGCCAATCCGGTCGGGCTGGGCTGGGCCACCGCCTCGGGCGGCAGTCCGGCCGGGCTCGCGCTGCCCAATACCGAGGCGCCGGGGCAGGAGATCACCTCGCCCTATGGCGACTGGCAGCCGATGGCGCTGGGGCCTTACGGGCGCGGCTGGCCCCTGCGCCTGCCCTATGGCGGCACCTATGACGAGCGCTGGGTGGCCGAGACCGCGCCCTTCCTGCCGCGGGATTTCGATGAGCGCTACTACCAGATGGCGCCGCCCGACCAGCAGATCGCGCCGCCCGCGCCCTTTACCCCGGTGGTGCTGGTGCATCTGACCCCGCGCGGGCGCGAGGCGTTCCGCCTGCCCGACACCCGGCTGCCGTTCCGGGTCTGGCGCGGGCGCGAATGCTGCCTCGACACCGCGGCGCTGCCCGACACGCTGGCCATCGATGCCGAGGCGCGGGTTTTCATGCTGAGCTGGCGCGTGCAGGTGCCGATCCGCCGCACCATCGCCGAATTCTCGCGCGCATGGATCGGATCGCCGACCGCCGCCATGCTGCGGGCCGAGCGCGAGGGGCGCGGCTATATCCGCCTGGCGGCCGTTCCGGGCGAGGGCGAGGGGGATGGCCCATGATCGGCGTGCTGGCGGCGGGCATGGTGACGGCGGTGGGGCTCGATTGGGTCGCCTCGGCGGCGGCGATGCGGGCGCGGCTGGACGGGTTCGCCGAGACGCGCTTCATCGCCCCGGGCGGCTGGCGCATCGGTGCGCCGGTGCCCTTGCCCCGCAACTGGATCGGCCAGCGGCGCATGGCGCATCTGGCCGCCGGCGCGGTGGCCGACATCCTGCGCCAGGAGCCCGCAGCCGCCGAGGCCGCGCTGATCCTGTGCCTGGCCGAAGAGGGCCGCCCCGGTCGCCCGGTGCAAGACCCCTCGGCCCTGCTGCGCATGCTGTCCCAGATCCTGGGCCTGCCCGAGCGGCGGGCGCATGTGGTGGCGCATGGCCGGCCCTCGGGCTTCGTCGGGCTGGAACGGGCGCGGCGCATGATCGCGGCGGGACAGGCGGGGCGGGTGATCCTGCTGGGGCTCGACAGCTATCTGACCGGGCCGGCGCTGGCGCATTACGCCGGCCTTGAGCGACTGCTTCAGAACGGCAATGCCGACGGCTTCATTCCCGGCGAGGCGGCGGCGGCGGTGCTGCTGGGGCCGGGGGGCGCCTTGCGGCTGACCGGGCTGGGGCTGGCGCGCGAGGCGGCCTTTCTGGGCAATGCGCGTGGCGAGGACGGCGCGGACCTGCCCCTGCGCGGCGACGGCATGACCGCGGCCTATCGCGCCGCGCTGGCAGAGGCCGAGACCGATCTCGCCCATGTCGAATACCGCATCTCGGACCTGCCGGGCGAGCAGCATTTCTTCCGCCAGGCCGCGCTGATGACCTTGCGGCTGGAACGCGGCCGCACCGCCTTTCAGGATCTGTGGAGCCCGGCCGAGAGCCTGGGCAATATCGGCGCGGCGGCGGTGCCGGCGATGCTGGGCATGGCGCTGGCGGCGGTGCGCAAGGGCTATGCCCCCGGCTCGCCGGTGCTGGTCGAGGCCTCGGGCGACGATGGTGCCTGCGGGGCGGCGGTGCTGCACGAGGCGCGCGGCCCGGCCCGGCGCGTCACGGCCGAGGACCGCCTTGCCACGGGGACGGTGCGATGAGCGGGGTTTTCGCCAACGGGCTGGAGATCAGCGGCAAGGCGGTCAACGCCCAGACCATCGCCGCCTTTCCCGACACCTGCTTCACCCCGCCCGAGAACCCGGCGACCCCGCCGGGCGTGCCGGTGCCCTATCCCAGCTTCGGCGTCGCCTCGGACACGGAAAACGGCACCGGGACGGTGTTCATCGGCGGCAAGACGGTGAACATCAAGAACAAGTCCGACGTCAGCCGCACCTCGGGGACCGAGGCGGGATGCGCGGCGAAAAAGGGCATCATCACCTCGAAGAACACCGGCAAGAAATATTTCAACTCTTGGTCGAACGACGTGAAGTTCGACGGCGAGCCGGTGATCCGCTTTTCCGACCTTGCCACGCATAATCACGCCTCGCCCGGCGGGCAGACGCCGCCCTGGGCCGAGATCTGTGCGGCCAATTTCAGCGATACCAATTGCGTGACGCTGCTGAACGACCTGGGAATGCAGGTTCACGAGCATGGTGACAGCCTCTGCAACTCCGAGCAGACCGGCAAGGAATCCGAGCATCCATTCGAGAACCAGATGTTTCAGCAGGCCCGCGGCGGTCCGAACTACAAGCCATGGGGGAGCTATGACGTCGACAAGGCCCCCTGCGTCTGCATGCAGTCCCGCCATCTGGGCGACAACAATGCCCCCAAAAGGGGCAAGGGCAGCAAGAAGGAGACGCCGCACAATCTCAAGACGACGGCGATCAGGGAGTATCTGGCCGACAATCCCCGTCCGACTCTCGGCGATGCGATCGCCGAGACGCAACAGGCCTATGACGCTCACCACGAATGCCTGCAAGATGAGGACGAGAAAACCAGGGAGCACGCGCTCGAATGCCTGAAACTGATCCTGCTGGCCTATCTGCAGAGCGTGGCGCCCAAGAAGAAGGGGGCCGACGGAAAGCTCAGGCCGCAGACGCACGAAGAACTTCTCAGCACAAGAGTGAGGTCACAAAGTGGCTAATGCATATGACGATCCCGGCAGGACCATAGACGATCTGGCGCCGGAGGAGGTGGACATCGAAGCCATCGACGCCTTTCATCTGGGCGGCACGCGCTATGCGGCGAGTTTCGAGCTCAGCGACGAGGACAGCGAGGTGGTTCGCTCGTTCCTGCTGATGGTCGATTTCGGCGCGACCCTGACATACTCGGTGCGGATGCGGATCGACAAATCCATCCTGTCCCATGCCAGCCTTTCACCAGACCATCATGTCGTGCTGCAACTGGGCCGGCATGTGCACGACCTTACGCCGGGGGGCGATTCGGTAACGACCCTTCAGGACGGCGTCCTGCGGCGATTGTGGCATCTCGATGCCGGCCATCAATATGTCTACGGCGATCGCAGCACGGCCTATGCCCGCGAAGGTGGCGCGTGGGAGCGGATAGAGGGCTACGGCAACGCAGTGTTCCGATGCATCCACGGGCCGCGTGCGGATATGATCCATGCCTGCGGGAACCGCGGCGTTCTCGCGCGGCTGGAAGGCCGGCGCTGGGTTCCGGTCGATCTGCCCGTGCAGCGCAATTTCCACGCGATCGAGGTCATGCCCGATGGCGCGATCCATGTCTGCGGCGCAAGGGGCGCGGCCTATGCGATAGTCGATGACGAGTTGACGGAACTGCAATCGCAGCCCTGGGACTATATGGGCGTGCTCAGCTTCAAGGGCCGGCGCTACTGGACCGATGCGAATTATGGAATCAGCGTGCAGAAAGGCAATGTCGTCGAGCCGCTGCGCGAGCTGGGCCAAGCCTTCTACATGCACGCCTCGGACGAGAAGCTGGTGATCTCGGGCTGGAAGGAGGTCTTCATCTTCGACGGCGAGAACTGGGAGGGGTTCGAGATGGGCTATGACGGCAATATCTTCCTGCGCCGGCTCGACATGGCGGATTACGGCGGCTGATCCAGCCGTTCGGCCAGATAGGCCCTGACGCGGTCCAGATCCAGCGCCGCCACGCGCAGCCCCTCGGCGCCGGGTTGCAGCATGCGCAGAACGAACAGTTCGCCCGGTTCGGGGTATTCGGCAAAGCGCGCCTCGGCGATGCGCAGCCCCTCGGTGCCGGCCACGCGCAACCCGTCCAGATGCGCCTCCAGCCGCTCCAGCAGGCGGGCGATGCGCAGGGCGTCCATCTCGGGGTTTTCCTCGGGGAACAGCATCGCCCGGTCGTAGAGCGTCCACAGGAACGCCGCCTGCTCGGCGTGCTGGCGCAGGATCTCGGGCAGGACGGGGGCGGGGGGATACATCAGTTCAGGTTGATCGAGCCGCCGCGGATGCGGTTCGCCGCCGAGGCGTGGCTGACCAGATAGGTGCCGCGAATGGTGATATGGCCGTCCGCCTCCAGCACGATCGAGGCCTTGCCGCAGCGCAGTTCGATCCGTTGCCGGGCGGTGATGCGCAGCGGCTCGCCGTCGGCGACGGCCACTGGCCCGGCGGGCATGGCCGAGACGATGCGGCCGACCACCAGCGGCCGGCACGCATCGCCATCCTCGAACAGGATGGCAAGCTCGGCGCCGATATCGCCGGGCTCGAACCGCACCAGGCTGCGCGCCGGAACCGCCTGGGCCGAGGGATTGCCGGGAAAGACCACCAGCGGCCGGCCTTCGTCAAGGCCAAGCAGCATGCCGATCACCACGCCGCCGCGAATATCCTCGCCGATCATGCCCAGCCCTCCGCCCCGGCTCTTGCAATGATAGCACGACGGCGGCGCGACTTCACCGGGATTTCCGGGCTGTGCCGGTGGCCGGGCGCTGGGCCGTCAGGGACGATTTGGCATGAACTGCCACCGGGGCGTCATGAAATGCGAGCCGGTGCGGCGCGGGTTTCGATTACCGCCTGTCCAGATATGAAAAGGCCCCGCCGCGGACGGCAGGGCGCATCGCATGTGGCCGGACCTGGAATCGGCAGGCGCGGCCGGAAAGAAGGATCAGGCTTTCGCCAGCTCGCGCTTGATCTTCAGCGCGCGATCCGACAGTTCCGCGTCCTTGGCCTTCGCCAGGAAGGCGTCCAGACCGCCACGGTGGTCGACCGAGCGCAGCGCCGCGGCCGAGATGCGCAGCTGGTAGCTGCGGCCCAGCTTTTCCGACAGCAGCGACACTTCGTTCAGGTTCGGCAGAAACCGGCGGCGGGTCTTGTTGTTGGCGTGGGAGACATTGTTGCCGCTCATCGGGCCCTTGCCGGTCAGTTCGCAAACGCGCGACATGATCTTGTTCCTTCGATTCGATCCTGCGCGGGCGTCTGCCCGCAATATGAAAGGGCGCCGCGTGGCAGCGCCCGGAAATCCGTTTGCGCGGGATAAAGCGAGATGGGCGTCACGTCAAGCCTTTTTGCCGGGTTCTCTTGCCGCGCCGCGCTGCCTCATGCCGGGAAATGCCGGGTTTCATGGTCGAGCAGCGCCCGCTTGCGCCACAGACCGCCGCCATAGCCGGTCAGCCCGCCATCCGAGCCGATCACCCGGTGGCAGGGAATCACCACCGCGAACTGGTTTGCGCCATTGGCCCGCGCCACGGCGCGGATCGCCGAGGGCCGGCCGATGCGCCGCGCCAGCTCGGCATAGCTGATGGTTGTGCCCGCGGGCAGGCGCTGCAATTCCCGCCAGACCTGCTGCTGGAAATCCGTGCCGTGCAGGGCCAGCGGCAGGTCGAAAGCCGTCAGGCCGCCCCCGAAATAGGCGGTGATCTGCGCTTCGGTCCGGTCGGTGACGGCGGTGCGGCCGGGGCCGATGCGGCCCCCGGCGCCTTTGGCGAGGCGGCGCAACTCGGCCGGCAGCGCCTCGCGTTCGACGAATTCCAGCAGGTGCAGCCGGTCGGAATCCGCCACCGCAATCATGGCGCCCAGCGGCGTGTCGAACCATGCGGCGGCAAGTGCGGCCGGCCCCTGCGGCGGCTCGCCCAGCAGTGCGGCCAGCGCGGCACCGGGATCGGCCTGCGGGTCAGGCCCGGCGTTCATGGGCCTGCCGTCCGGCGGTCAGCGAATCGCATTCCGCCGCCCCCAGCCAGTCGAGCATATGCGCCGCAGCCGAATCGGGATCGCTCTCGCCCCGCGCCACGGCATCGCCCATCTCGCGCAGCCGGGCGCGCACTTCGGGTCGGTCCAGCCGCGCCAGCAGCCCGGCGCGCAGTTCCGCAAGGAACCAGTGCCGCGCCTGTTCGGCCCGGCGGCCGTCGAAATGCCCGTGCTCGCGCCGCCAGTCGGCAAGCCAGGTCATGTTGGACCAGGCCTTGTCCAGCCCCTCGCCGGTATAGGCCGAGACCGGCAGCGCCTTGGGAAAGCCCTCGGGGTCGTAGGGGCGCTTGCGCAGCAGCCGCAGCGCGCCGGCGTAATCGGCGACCGTGCGCATCGCGGTCTCGCGCAGATCGCCGTCGGCCTTGTTGACAAGGATAATGTCGGCGATCTCCATGATGCCGCGCTTGACGCCTTGCAGCTCGTCGCCGCCGGCCGGGGCCAGCAGCAGGATGAACAGGTCCGACATCTCGGCCACCAGGGTTTCGCTTTGCCCGACGCCCACCGTCTCGATCAGCACCGCGTCGAAGCCCGCCGCCTCGCACAGCCGCACCGTCTCGCGCGTGCGGCGCGCCACGCCGCCGAGTTCGGCGCGCGAGGGCGAGGGGCGGATGAAGGCGTTGGGATCGCGGCTCAGCGTTTCCATCCGGGTCTTGTCGCCCAGGATCGAGCCGCCCGAGCGTGCCGAGCTGGGATCGACGGCCAGGACCGCGACCTTCAGGCCCTGCGCGGTCAGCATCTTGCCGAAAGCCTCGATGAAGGTGGACTTGCCGACCCCCGGCGTCCCCGACAGGCCGATGCGCAGCGCCTGCCGCTGGGGCAGTTCGGCCAGCAGCGCCAAGGCGCGGGCGCGATGGTCGGGGCGCGTGCTTTCGATCAGCGTGATCGCGCGGGACAGCGCGCGGCGGTTGCCCTGCGTCAAGGGTTCGGTCAGTTCGTCCATGCCCATCCCGCTGCCTTGTTGCGACGCGAGCGCCGACTGCCCCCGCACCCCGTGGATATTTCCACAAGGAAGACATGTAAACGCCGGGCGGTTGTGGCGGATGGGCGCGGGGGATAGGTCTGGGGCAGCAACGGAGCGGGCAATGCTGACAAGGCGGGCGATACTGGCCGGGATGGCGGCCATGGCGGCGGGGCCGGGGACGGCCGCGTCCGGGCTGCAATTGCTGATGGTGCGGCGCAGGGGCTGCGTCTATTGCGCGCAGTGGGATCGCGAGATCGCGCCGGTCTATGGTCGGCACCCCGAAGGGCGCGCGGCGCCGCTGCTGATGGTCGATCTGGATGGACCCTGGCCCGACGGGCTGGCGCTGGCGCGGCAGCCCTGGCTGACGCCGACCTTCATCCTGCTGCGGGGCGGGATCGAGATGGTGCGCGTCGAGGGCTATCCGGGGCGCGAGCGGTTCTTCGGCGTGCTGCGCGACATGCTGGCCGAGGCGGCGGGCTGAGATGGCGGGCTGAGATGGCGGGCTGAGGCTTTCGCCTTGCGCCGCTTTGGGTTATCCGGGCTGACAGTAAGGACTTCCTATACACGGGTCAGCCATGCACGACATCCGCGCCATCCGCGAAAACCCCGCCGCTTTCGACGCTGCGCTTGCGTTGCGCAACCTGCCGCCGGTTTCGCCCGAGATCCTGTCGCTGGATGCCGACCGCCGTTCCCGCATCGCGGCCGCCGAGGCCGCGCAGGCCGAGCAGAACAAGGCCAGCAAGGAGGCCGGCGCCGCCAAGGGTCGCGGCGACGAGGCCGAATTCCAGCGGCTGCGCGCCCTGGTCACCGCCAAGAAGGACGAAACCGCGCGACTGCAGGCCGAGGCCACGGCGCTGGACGCCAAGCTGCGCGAGCTGCTGCTGGCCGTCCCCAACCTGCCCCTGGACGGCGTGCCGCCGGGCAAGGACGAGGACGACAATGTCGAGATCCGGCGCTGGGGCGAACCTCGCGCCTTCGATTTCGTCCCGCGCGAGCATTTCGAGGTCGAGGGCGTCCGTCCCGGCATGGATTTCGAGACTGCCGCGAAACTCTCTGGTTCGCGCTTCGTGGTGCTGAAGGGCGGCGTCGCCCGCGTCCATCGCGCGCTGGCGCAGTTCATGCTGGACCTGCATACAGAAGAGCATGGGCTGGCCGAGACCTGGGCGCCTGTCCTGGTGCTGTCCGAGATGATGGAGGGCACCGGGCAGCTGCCGAAATTCGGCGAGGACAGCTATCAGACCCGCGAGGGCTGGTGGCTGATCCCGACATCCGAGGTCACGCTGACCAACACCGTGAACGGCGATCTGGTCGACCATGCCAGCCTGCCGCGCCGCATGGTGGCGCATAGCCAGTGCTTCCGTTCGGAAGCCGGCAGCGCCGGCCGCGACACTTCGGGGATGCTGCGCCAGCACCAGTTCGAAAAGGTCGAGATGGTCTCGATCACCGATGCGGAATCGGGGGTCGAGGAACATGCCCGCATGACCCGCTGCGCCGAGGCGGTGCTGGAGCGGCTGGGCCTGCCTTACCGCACCATCGTGCTGTGCGGCGGCGACATGGGCTTCGGCGCCCGCATCACCCATGACCTCGAGGTCTGGCTGCCCGGGCAGGGCAAGTATCGCGAGATCTCCTCGGTCAGCTATTGCGGCGATTTCCAGGCCCGGCGCATGAACGCGCGCTATCGCCCGGCGGGCGGCGGCAAGCCGGAATTCGTCCATACGCTGAACGGCTCGGGCCTGGCGGTGGGGCGCACGCTGATCGCGGTGCTGGAAAACGGCCAGCAGGCGGACGGGTCGGTCAAGCTGCCCGAGGTGCTGCATCCCTATCTGGGCGGCAGGACGCGGCTGGGCGCCGACGGCGTCCTGGCCTGACTTAACAAAAGATAGAGCACGCGAAACCGGCCGGGAACGGGCGGCGTTTCCTGCCCATGTCTCGCGCGGGCGCATCCTTGCTGATCCTTGCGGTGCTGGTCTTCACGGCCAGCACGCTGCTTTACGCGCTGCGATCCGAGCCCGCTGCGCTGCCGCTGGCAGAGCCGGGCCTTGCGCTGTCGCCCTGGCAGGGATACCCCGGCGCCCGGCCGCCGCCGGTCGATCTGCCCGGCCTGTTCCTGCGGCCCGAGGGCCTGGGCATGGCCGGGCTTCTGGGCATGACCTGGGCGGCGCTGGCCTATCACGCCGGCCGCCGCTGGTTCGAGAGGCGCCGGATGCGCCTGGCCCGCGCCGCCGCCCTGGAGGAAGAGCGCGAATTGCCGCCGCAGAACGCCGGCCCGCCGACGCCGGGCCATCTGCTGCGGCTGCACGAACGGGACGACAGCCTGGGCGAACATGCGCCGCTGATCCTGGGATTGCTGGCGGGAGCGATCTGGCCCTGGTTCCTGCGCGGCCATCCGGTCATCGCCTTCCTGCTGTCGGCGGCGATGCTGGCGGGGTTCCTGGCGGCGGCGTTGCGCGGCATCCGCGCCGGCAGCCTGGTGCAGCACAGTTCCTCGCTGGGCTTTGTCGCGGGCTGGGGACTCCTGGTCAGCTTTGCCGTCTTTACCGGGCTGCTGCGCGACCGGCTGGACGTGCCGCAAGAGGCCGCGGCGGTGATCGCCTTGCTGATCGGCTCGGTCGCCGCGGTCAGCGTGCAGTTGCGGCTGGGGCGCCGGATCGGCTTCAGCGTGGCGGTGATCTGGGGGCTGATCGGCATTGCCGCCAGCACCGTCACCACCGACGCGGCCATCGCCACCATGACGGTCATCGCGATCGCCATCATTGCCGTGGCGCTGGTGCGGGTGACGACCTAGGCGCCCGGCCTAGCTGCCCTTGGGCTTTTGCCGGTGCTTGTGCTTGGACAGCGCGCCGGACTGGTTGATCTTGCTGGCCTTGTCCTTGTAGGGGTTCTTGGTCCCCTGGTCGCGGAAGGTCAGCCGGATCGGCGTGCCGGGCATGTCGAAATCCTGCCGCAGTCCGTTGACGAGATAGCGCTGATAGCTGTCGGGCAGCTTGTCGGTATGGGTCGCCATGACCACGAAGGCCGGCGGCCGGGTCTTGACCTGGGTGATATAGCGCAGCCGGATGCGGCGGCCGCCGGGCGCGGGCGGCGGATGCGCCTCGGTCATGGCGGAAAGCCACTGGTTCAGCCGGGCGGTGGGGATGCGGCGGTTCCAGACCTCATGCGCCTTGAGGATCGCGTTGTGCAGCCGGTCCAGCCCCTTGCCCGTGCGGGCCGAGACGGTGACCAGGGGCGCGCCCTTCAACTGCGGCAAGAGCCGCTCGAACGCCTCGCGCAGTTCCTTGAGCTTTTCGGGCTTGTCCTCTTCCAGATCCCATTTGTTCGCGGCGACGACCACGGCGCGGCCCTCGGTCTCGGCGAAATCGGCGATGCGCAGGTCCTGCTGCTCGAAGGGGATGCCCACGTCCAGAAGCACCACCACCACCTCGGCAAAGCGCACGGCGCGCAAGCCGTCGGCGACGGAAAGCTTTTCGACCTTGTCGGTCACGCGCGCCTTCTTGCGCATCCCGGCGGTGTCGAAGATGCGGACCGGCGTGCCCATGAAATTCGTGCTGACGCTGATCGAATCGCGGGTGATGCCGGCCTCGGGTCCGGTCAGCAGCCGGTCCTCGCCCAGGATCTTGTTGATGAGCGTCGACTTCCCGGCATTGGGCCGGCCGATCACCGCGATCTGCAAGGGCTTGCTTGCCGACGGGCGCCAGTCCTCGGTCTCATCGTCGCCATCCTTGACGGCGACGTCGGTCTCGGGCGCCTGCTGGACGTTCTGCGCCTCGAACGCCTCGGCCAGCGGCACGAGGGCGCGGTAGAGGTCGTCCATGCCCTCGCCATGCTCGGCCGAGATGCGCAGGGGCTCGCCCAGGCCGAGCGCATAGGCCTCCATCGCGCCCGCCTCGCCGGCGCGGCCCTCGGCCTTGTTGGCGGCCAGGATCACATGCCTGGCCCGCCGGCGCAGGATGTCGGCGAAATATTCGTCGGCCGCCGTCACGCCCACGCGGGCGTCGATCACGAACAGGCAAACGTCGGCCTCGTCCACCGCACGCTCGGTCAGGCGGCGCATGCGGCCTTGCAGGCTGTCGTCCTCGGCGATTTCCAGGCCCGCCGAATCGACGACGATAAAGCGCAGGTCGCCCAGACGCCCCACGCCCTCGCGCAGGTCGCGGGTCACGCCGGGCTGGTCGTCGACCAGGGCAAGCCGCTTGCCGACAAGGCGGTTGAACAGCGTGGACTTGCCGACATTGGGGCGCCCGACAATGGCGAGGGTAAAGCTCATCTGTATGCGATCAACTGGCCGTCATGGGTGACGACGTAAAGGGTCTGGCCCGCGACGGCCGGGGCTGCCGCGGCGCCGCCCGGGATCTGGGCGGTGCCGATCAGCGCGCCCGAGGCGGGATCGAAGACGCGCAGATAGCCGTCCGACGAGGCAAGGTAAAGCTTGGATCCCGCCAGCACCGGCCCGTAATGGTTCCAGACCCGGTCCTGCTTGCGGATGACGGACTCGGTGAAATAGGGCAGCTTCTGCGCCCAGACCCGGGCGCCGTTCGCCGCGTCCAGCCGGATCAGCTGCGCCTGGTCGTTCACCAGGAAGACCGAATTGCCGGCGGCCAGGACCGGGCTCGCCGCGCCTTCGCGGGCATGCCATTTCATCATGCCGTTGCTCATGTCGTAGGCGCCGACGCCGCCGGCGCTGGTGCCGGCATAAAGCGTGTTGCCCAGGATGACCGGATCGCCGGTCATGTCGCGGAAATAGCTGACCGCGCGGCCGACCCGGGTTCCGCCGACATTGGCGACCCAGAGCTGGCTGCCGTCGCGGGCATCCACGCCCGCCAGCGCGCCGGTGTTCGATGGAAAGACCACCGTGCTGCCCGAGACTGCCGGGGCCGAGGCGCCCATCACCCCGGCCATGTCCTTGTTGCCGAAGCTGCGCCACATCACCTTGCCGTCATTGGCGCGCACCGCCCAGCCGGTCTGTTCGCGGTCCAGCACATAGACCACGCCATTGACGACCGTGGGCGCGCCGCCGATCGTCGAGCCGACCTTTTGCCGCCAGGCGACGGCGCCCGTGCGGGCATCCAGCGCCACCAGCTCGCCATAGCCGGTGGTGACGAAGACACGGTTGCCCTCGAAGGCCAGCCCGCCGCCCGAGACGCTGCGGCCGCTTTCGCCGGCCGGGCGCAGATCGACGCTCCAGGCCCGGCCGCCGCCGGCCGTGGTGGCGGTGACGGTGGACTGGCTGTCCATGGCAAAGACCAGCCCCGCCGCGACGATGGGTTCGGCGGTGATGCGGTGGCGCTTGTCCGAGGCCGTGCCGATGGGCACCGCCCAGAGCCGGCGCGTGCCGGCGCCAAGCGCGACGTTGCCCGGCGCATGGGCGGCGTTGCCGGCGCGCTGCGGCCAGTCGGCATTGGCGCGCACAGGCGGCAGGGACAGGGCGGCGGTGGTGGGCGCCTGGGCGCCTTCGGTGGCAGGACCATCGGGCGACAGCACGGCACGCGGGTCCAGCCGCTCTCCGGGCAGCGGCGCCTCGCGTTGGGTGCAGGCCGAAAGGGCGGTCAGGCCAGCCAGAGCGGCGATCAGGGACAGCCTCGTCATCGCTTTCTCCTCTATCCGGGCCGGTATTGGGTCGGGTTCGGCCACGGGCGCTTTGGTTCGGTTTGCCGGCGGGGGCCGGCCTTCAGTTTGCGGCGGGGGCCGGCATGGTCTGCGGCAGGGATCCTTCGCTGGGCTCGGGTTCCACGCCCAGCGTGATCATCATCTCGGACAGGCGGCGGCGCAAGGGCTCGGACAACCCGTCCTTTTGCTGGATCTGGCCGATCAGCATCACGGCATCCTCGGTGCGGCCGGCGCCGATCAGCGCCACGGCCTTCTGCTCCAGCGCCAGCAGCTCGAAGGGGGCGCCGGGCTTGGAGAGATCGGCCAGCAGCCGGTCGCGTTCGGCCGCATCCATCGCCGGGCCGGCGACCATCACGGCCTTCAGCAGCGCCAGGTCGTGCAGCACCGGATCGTTTTGCAGGCCGGCCGCGGCGGCCTTGAGCCGCTCGGTCGCCTTTTGCGGCAGGCCGGCCTGGGCCTCGGCGCCGGCTGCCAGCATTTCGGACAGTACCTTGCGACCGGCCGAGCCGGCGGGATCGACGGCGGAAAGCGCGGTGATCGGATCGTCTCCCTGCCGGGCGGCCAGGATGGCGTCGCCCCAGGCCCGGGCCCGTGTTTCGGCCTGGCTGCTGGAATATTCCCGCCAGGCGGCCCCGCCGACGATGCCCAGGATCACCAGGAGCGCGATCCAGCCATAGCGGCGGAACAGCGCGAACAGCCGGTCGCGGCGCAGATCCTCGGTGACTTCGTCGATGAAGCTGTCGTTCTGATTGGCCATGTCGCCCCCGGATGTTCTTTCGCGCTGTTCTATACGGGGTTTCACCCGTTTGCCAATGGCGGGGCGCGGCGGGACTGGCGCAGGGCCGAGGCGGAATAGACTGCCAGCGCCGCCCAGATCATCGCAAAGGCGATCATGTGCCAGGTGGTGAAGGTCTCGCCGAACAGCAGCACGGCGCAGAGGAATTGCAGCGTCGGGTTCAGATAGAACATCAGTCCCACCGTGGCCATTTCGATCCGCCGCGCGGCATAGCTGAACAGGATCAGCGGCACCGCCGTGATCGCGCCCGAGGCGATCAGCAGCAGCGTTACCGGCAGATTCGCGCCGAAGCCCAGCGGCTGGGCCAGCGGCGCCGGCATCAGGTCAAGCGCCTGGGCGATCAGCCAGCCAAGCGCCAGCGGCGCCAGCAGCGCGACCTCGGCCGCGACGGACAGCACCGGGCCCAGCGGCAGCGATTTCTTGAGCGCGCCGTAGAGCACGAAGGTCAGGGCGATCCCCAGGCTGATCCAGGGCGCGACCCCCAGCCCCCAGGTCAGCAGCACGACCGCCAGCACCGCCAGCAGGATGGCCATGGCCTGCACCCGGGTCAGGCTTTCGCCGAAGACCAGCACCCCGGTCATCACCGCGGCCAGCGGGAAGATGTAGTAGCCCAGAGAGCTTTGCACCACATGGCCGGCCTGCACGGCCCAGATGAACAGCCCCCAGTTCGCCGAGATCGTCAGCGCGGCAAGGGCGATCCGCCCGACGACAGCGCCGGTCAGCGCCGCGCGCAGCTGGCCCAGCCGGCCCTGCGCGCCCAGCACGACCAGGAACAGCGCCAGCGACCAGATGGTGCGATGCGCCAGCACCTCGACGGTCGGGACGCCGGCCAGGGCGCGGTAGAAGATCGGCGAGAGGCCCCAGGTCACGCAGACCGCGATCATCGCCCAGAAGCCCTTGGTCCATTCGCTCATGCGCGATTCCTTTCCATTCCGCCAGCCATGCGTCCGATTCGCGGCAAGGACAAGGGTGGGCACGCGTCTTTGCCGGTGCGGGCGATTTGCGCAGCCCCGGTCGGCACTTGCCCCGCGGCAGGGCCAGAGGACCGGAAGGGTCGCGCAAGCTGTCGAGGAGTTTGGAGGCGGGTACCGGAATCGAACCGGTCTTCACGGATTTGCAATCCGCTGCGTAACCTCTCCGCCAACCCGCCGGAGCCTCGCGTTTGCTAGGGTTTTCGTAGGGCGGGGTCAAGGGGGTTATCACTCTGGTTATCGCTTTCATGTTCTGGTCCCGTTCTGTTCCACGGTCAGGACCGCTTGGCGCGGGCCTGTCTTGCCCGCATGATCTGCCGGGCTTCCCCGGCATATTTCCGCACCATTGCCTTGGTGTTGTGCCCGCTGTAGGACATGATCTCATCGTCGTCGTAGCCGGCCCAGGCGAATTCCATCACACCGCGATAGCGCAGTGTGTGCAGGTCGTATGCCTCTAGCCCGAGCCGTCGCCGTTCCTTGAGCATGATTTCGGCCATGCGCCGATAGCCCATGCGACTGCCATCCTGCTTTGTGATGATATGCCGGGACGGCATGGGGGCAAAGGGCAGGGCGGCTTTGGCGTCATCCAGCGCAGCTTTCAGCGCCTCTGTGCAGGGCAGGATAAGGGGCTTGTCGCCCTTGCTCTGGCGGAGTCTGAGTGTGCCCGTGCCCGCTGGATCATAGTCGCCCCAGGTGAAGCAGACCCAGTCTCCAGGCCGCTGGACGCTTCCTATGCCGATCTCGAAGATCAGCAGTTCCAGCGGTCCGTCTCGCGCCACATCTGGAAATCCTGTCGGACATGAACAGGACTATCCTGTATCGTGTCCAGCCCCGGAGCCTTTGCTTCCAAGGGAATTTTCCGACCGACCACCTCAACAGCAGCCTGCTTCATCGCTTCTTCTAATACTTTGCTGTGGGTATAGGGGATGATGGCACTGTCGTGAATGGTCAGAACGGGCAAACCCAGGAGAGTGCAATGCGTGATAACCCGCTCCATGATCGTAAGCGTCCGGTCTGCCGGCTCTGCCTCGGGGTGAGAGTGCGGGATAGTGTCCACCACTCGATAGTGGACATTATGGTGATGGCGTGGCGCGTCGGACGAAGCGGCTTTGGACGGACGAGGAGAAGCGGTCGATCTGCTTTCAGACGGCTGCGCCCGGCATTTCGGTGGCACAGGTGGCGCGGCGCTACGCGGTGAACGCGAACCTGATCTTCAAATGGCTGCGCGATCCCCGCTATGCGCTGGACCCGGCGTCGGCTCCCATCTTGCCGGAGGAGGCGCGCTTTCTGCCGGTGGAGATCGTCGCGGAGACGAAGGCTCCAGTTGCAGCACCTGCCGCCGACGGTCACATCGAGATCGAGCTTGCGGGCGGGCACCGGATGCGGATCAGCGGGAGCTACGATCCCGAGGCGCTGGCGCGGCTGATCCGGGGTCTGACGGCGTGATCCCGGTTCCGGCCAACACGCGGGTCTGGCTGGCGGCCGGGGTGACGGACATGCGCAAGGGCTTTGCGGCGCTCGCCGCCCAAGCCGAGGCTGTGCTGAAGCAGGATCCGTTTGCCGGGCACCTGTTCGTCTTCCGTGGCCGTCGCGGCGACCTGGTGAAGGTGATCTGGTGGGATGGCCGGGGGGCCTGCATGTTCACGAAGCGGCTGGAGAAGGGCCGGTTCGTCTGGCCCTCGGCCAAGGAGGGGAAGGTGGCGCTGACGCCGGCGCAGCTATCGATGCTCCTGGAGGGGATCGACTGGCGGGCCCCGGAGCGGACCTGGCGGCCCTTGGCGGCGGGATAATCCGCCGATCCGGAGCGGAGAGGATTCCCACAAGGAATCCAATAAGATAAACTCTCGACATGCTCACCCAAACCCTGACCTTGCCGGACGACCCAGAGGAACTGCGCAGCTTCACCGCGCGGCTTTTGGCCGAGGTGAAGGCGCAGGCGATCCTGATCGAGAAGCTCCGACACCAGCTGGCAGGGCACCGCGCGCACCGGTTTGGAGCCTCGTCCGAGACGGCGGAACAGCTTCAACTGGCGCTGGAGACCAGCGAGATCGCCGCAGCAGCAATGACCGCGCGGATGCGCCTGCCCGACATCGAGGAGAAGGACAAACCCAAGCGCCGTCCGATCCCCGACCACATCCCGCGGATGGAAGTGGAACTGGCGCCTGGCACAGATGCCTGCGCCGATTGCGGCGGACGGCTGCGCCGGATCGGCGAGGATGGTGAGGCACGAGCCCGCCACCGGTCCGAGGGCCGTGCCGAACGAGGAGCTGGAGTATGTGCCGGGGCGCTTCATCGTGAACCGGATCGTGCGGCCCCGGCTGACCTGCGCTTGGCTCGTGAGCGCTTCGTGCAGGCACCGCTGCCCTCGCGCCCCATCGAACGCGGCCGCCCGGGGCCCGGTCTCCTGACCCATGTGCTGGTCAGCAAATACGCCGACCATCTCCCCCTCTATCGCCAGAGCCAGATCTTCGACCGCGAAGGGCTCGATCTCGACCGATCCACCCTAGCCGACTGGGTCGGCAAGACTACCGCCCTTCTGGAACCCCTGGCCGAGGCCATCGGCCGCCATGTCCTGTCAGCCGAGGCGATCTTCGCCGACGACACGCCCGTTCAGATGCTGGCGCCTGGCACCGGCAAGACCCAGACCGCAAGGCTCTGGACCTACGCCCGCGACGAACGCCCTTGGGGCGGTGAGGCTCCACCAGCGACATGGTATCGGTTCTCCGGCGACCGAAAAGGCCAGCATCCCAAAGACCATCTCGCCCGCTTCCGCGGCTGGATGCATGCCGACGGTTATGCCGGGTTCGAGGATATCTACCGCTCCGGCGCCATCCGCGAGGTCGCCTGCATGGCCCATGTCAGGCGCAAGTTCGTTGACATCCACCGGTCGCAGGGCTCCCCCATCGCCGAAGAAGCCATCGGCCGGATCGCGCAACTCTATGCCGTCGAGAAGGAGGCCCGTGGGTCGCCGCCTGATCGTCGCGCGGAACTCCGCCGCGCCCATGCCGCCCCGGGCTTCGGCGATCTGGAGGTCTGGCTCGCCATGCAACTCACCACCATCTCGGGCAAATCTCCGCTGGCCGGAGCAATCCGATACGCCTTGGCCCGGATGGAGCGCCTGCGCCCCTACCTCGACCACGGCATTCTGGAACTGGACAACAACGCCGCCGAACGCGGCATGCGCAGCGTCGCCCTCGGCCGCAAGAACTACCTCTTCGTCGGCTCCGAGGCAGGAGGCAAGGCCGCCGCCATCGCCTACACCCTGATCGAAACGGCAAAGCTCAATGCTGTCGATCCGCACGCCTGGCTCGCCGACACCCTCGCCCGCATCCCCGACTACAAGATCACAAAGGTCGATGACCTGCTGCCCTGGCGATGGAACAGATAGCGGTCACGCCGGACGCTTACTGACCGGTCTTCCCATGAGGTCGCACATCACCCCGGGGCAGACATCGGACTATCTGGGCTTCGACCTGGTCATGGAGGACAACCTGCCAGAACCTTGCGTCCTGCTGGCCGATCGCGGGTATGATTCAGA
>NZ_JASSPE010000024.1:0-52339 GCF_030234105.1 Paracoccus sp. SSJ
TGGAGCCGATGATCACCATCCCCGAGGGCATGCCCGGCGCCGGCGGCTATCGCGAGCACGACATCCTGGTGATCGAGGAGACCGGCAACCGCAACCTCACCGGCTTCCCCTACGGACCAGAGCACCTAATCGTCAAGGCCAAGGCCAGGGCCGCCTGATCCCGCCGACCGCCGGAACACCCGGCAGGCGGATCGCGCAACGGCGGTCCCGACCGCCCCAACCGGCCCGCATCCCACCGCGGGCCGGACAGGATGCCCGCTGCCGGCAGAGGAGGCCGGCAAAACACCCAGGGAGGGTAATCAATGTCCAATCCAATGCTCGCCTCGGCGGCCGAGCTGCCGCAGGATGCGGCGAAAGACGCCGAAGTCTCGCCCGACGTGGTGAAGAAGGTGCTGGGCGCCAGCTTCGTCGGCAATTTCGTCGAATGGTTCGACTATGCCTCATACGGCTATTTCGCCACCGTCATCGCCCATGCCTTCTTTCCCGAGATCGCGCCGACCAGCGCATTGCTGGCGACCTTCGCGGTCTTTGCCATCTCCTTCATCATCCGCCCGGTCGGCGGCATCATCTGGGGTGCGATCGGCGACCGGGTCGGCAGGCGCACCGCGCTGTCCTGGTCGATCCTGATCATGTCGGGCGCCACCACCGTCATCGCGCTGCTGCCGTCCTATCACCAGATCGGCATGCTGGCGCCGGTGCTGCTGCTGGTGGTGCGCATGGTGCAGGGCTTTTCCGCCGCGGGCGAATATGCCGGCGCCACCTCGTTCATCGCCGAGTATTCGCCGACCCATCGCCGCGGGCTCTATACCAGCATCGTGCCGGCTTCGACCGCCGCGGGGCTGCTGGCCGGCTCGCTGATGTCGGCGGGCCTGTTCTCGCTGCTCACCGAGGCGCAGATGCAAAGCTTCGGCTGGCGCATCCCCTTCCTGCTGGCGCTGCCGCTGGGCTTCATCGGCCTCTATATCCGGCTGCGGCTGGAGGATACGCCGAAATTCCGCGAGCTGGAAAAGACCCATCACGTCGAGGCCACCCCGGTGCGCGAGCTGTTTCGCAACCACCGCCGGCAGATCGCCATCGCCTTCGGCGTCACCTGCCTCAACGCGGTGGGCTTCTACCTGATCCTCAGCTACATGCCCACCTATCTCTCGACCGAGATGGGCATGGGCAAGGCCCAGGCTTTCCTGGCCACCAGCATCTCGCTGGCCAGCTATATCTTCCTGATCTTCCTGATGGGCATGCTGTCGGACCGGCTGGGGCGCAAGACGGCGCTGATCACTGCCTCGGTGCTGTTCATCGGCCTGACCGTGCCGCTGTTCAGCATGCTCGACGGCGCCAGCTTCGCCACCATCGTGCTGATCCAGATCGCCTTCGGGGCGCTTCTGACCGTCAACGACGGCACCCTGCCCTGCTTCCTGTCCGAGATCTTTCCGACCCGGGTGCGCTATTCCGGCTTCGCCTTCAGCTTCAACGCCGCGAATGCGCTGTTCGGCGGCACCGCGCCCTTCGTCGCGACCTGGCTGATCAGCGCGACCGGCAGCAAGCTGGCCCCGGCCTGGTATCTGGTCGGCGCCGCCGGGCTGGCGCTGATCGCCATGCTGATGGCGCGCGAGACCGCCGGCAAGCCGCTGGAGGACTGATCGCGCCGCCCAAGGGGCCGGCCGCAGGCGATCCGCCGGCGGCCGGTCCTTACGATTCCACCGCCGGCAGGAAGGCCCCGTTCAGCGCCAGGACATGATCGTGAACGCGCTGCCCGGCCGGCGACAGCGCCATGTCCTCGCGCCGGATGATGAACCAGTTGCGCTGGATCGGCAGCCCCGCCGCCTTCAGCGCCACCAGCCGGCCCGCGCGCAGTTCCTCGGTCACCGTGTGCTGCGAGATCAGTGCGATCCCCAACCCCGCGATCACCGCCTGCTTGATGGTCTCGTTCGTGCCCATCTCGACCATGCGCCAGGGCGTGCCGTCCCCGATCCGGTCCAGGAACCGCGTCATCAGGATGCGCGTGCCCGAGCCGGGCTCGCGCGCCAGATAGGTCTCGGCCAGCAGGTCCTGCGGCAGGGCCGGATCGGCGGCGGCCAGCGGGTGGTCGGGGGGCGCGACGATGATATGGGGATGCGGGCCGATGGGCTCGGCCAGCACCGCCGGGCTGCGCGGCGGCCGGCCCATGATCGCCAGGTCCAGCGCGCGCGAGGTCAGCCACTGGATCACCGCATCGCGATTGCCGATGCGCAGCGTCACCTCGACCTCGGGCAGCGCGCGGCGCAGGTCGGCGACAAGGCGCGGCGCGAAATATTTCCCGGTCGAGACCACCCCCAGCGAGACGTTGCCGGTATGGCCGCTTTGCAGCGCCGCCACCCGGCGCGCGCAGGTCTCCAGCGCGATGGCGATCTGCGCCTCGGCCTCCAGCACCGCGCGCCCCTCTTCGGTGGCCAGAAAGGCGCCATGCTCGCCCCGGATCACCATGGGCGCGCCCAGCAGGTCCTCAAGCGCGCGCAGCTGGCTATGGATCGCGGGCGGGCTGAGGCTCAGCAGCCCCGCCGCGCCGGTCAACGAGCCGCTGTCGATCACCGCGCGCAGCACGCGCAACTGGCGCAGGGTGACGGCATTGATGCGGGCCATTCAGAATTTCCGAAATACATTTTTGCATTATTAAATGTTCCTTAAAATTTTGACATGTCAACAAGAGGGTGGGACTTGCGCCAGAGGAGGGGCCGATGACCGCCGAAACAATCCAGACCGACCGGATTCCCCCGCATCTGCGACCGGCCATGCAGGCCCTGGCCGAGGCCGGCGCCCGGCTGGCTGCGCTCATACGCCGGGGCGGCGACCTGGCCCAGCCGGTCGGCACCAATGCGGATGGCGACGGGCAGAAGGCGCTGGACGTGATTGCGGACGACCTGTTTTGCCAGACGCTTGCCGGGGCGGGCGTGCGCTGGCTTGCCTCGGAAGAGCAAGAGCAGGCCGTCTCGCTGGATCCCGAGGGCATGCTGGCCGTGGCCATCGACCCGCTGGACGGCTCATCGAACATCGACACCAACGTCTCGATCGGCACGATCTTCTCGATCTACCCCGCCGAGACCACGGCCGAGGCCAGTTTCCTGCGCCCGGCCCGCCAGCAGATCGGCGCGGGCTACATCATCTATGGACCGCGCTGCGCGATGATGGTCACCTTCGGCGACGGCGTGCAGCATTATGCGCTGGACCCCGAAGATGGCGTCTTCCGGCTGGTCGCCACGCGGCGGCAGATGCCGGACTGCGCGCTGGAATTCGCCATCAACGCCTCGAACTACCGGCACTGGCCGCAGCCGATCCGGGCCTATATCGACGACTGCCTGGCCGGCAGCGACGGCCCGCGCGAGCAGAACTTCAATATGCGCTGGATCGCCTCGCTGGTGGCCGAAACCCATCGCATCCTGGTCCGGGGCGGCGTGTTCCTTTATCCCTCCGACGCGCGCAAGGGCTATGAGCACGGCCGGCTGCGCATGCTTTACGAATGCGCCCCCATCGCCTTCCTGATCGAACAGGCCGGGGGCGGCGCCACGGACGGCCGCACCGCGATCCTGGAACAGGGCGCCCCGACGCTGCACCAGCGCACGCCCTTCGTCTTCGGCTCGGCCGAGAAGGTCGCCCGCATCGCCGCCTATCACGAACTGCCCGAGACCGAGGTTTCGGCGCTTTTCGGCCATCGCGGCCTGTTCCGGGCCTGACCTGGAAAACCGAGGGACAACCATGAGCAAGAAACACCCGATCATTTCCGTCACCGGCTCGTCGGGCGCGGGCACCACCACGATCAAGAACACTTTCGACCAGATCTTTCGCCGCGAAAAGATCACCGCCGTCAGCATCGAGGGCGACGCCTTCCACCGCTTCGACCGCGCGGCAATGAAGGCCGAGCTGGCGCGGCGGACCGAGGCGGGCGACCATACCTTCAGCCATTTCAGCGTCGAGGCCAACGAACTTGAACGGCTGGAGCAGGTGTTTCGCCATTACGGCCAGACCGGCACCGGCCAGACCCGGCATTACGTCCATGACGACCGCGAGGCCGAGAAATACGGCACGCCCCCCGGCCATTTCACGGCATGGGAGGATTTCGCGGCGGACTCGGATCTGCTGTTCTACGAAGGGCTGCACGGCGCGGTCAGAACCGATGGCATCGACATCGCCGGGCAGGCGGACCTGAAGATCGGCGTGGTGCCGGTGATCAACCTGGAATGGATCCAGAAGATCCACCGCGACAAGGCCAGCCGGGGCTATTCGACCGAGGCCGTGACCGACGTGATCCTGCGCCGGATGCATGCCTATGTGCATGTGATCTGCCCGCAATTCACCCAGACCGACATCAACTTCCAGCGCGTGCCGGTGGTCGACACCTCGAACCCCTTCATCGCCCGCTGGATCCCGACGCCGGATGAAAGCCTGGTCGTCATCCGCTTCAAGAACCCGAGCGGCATCGATTTCCCCTACCTGACCTCGATGATCCAGGGCTCGTGGATGAGCCGCGCCAATTCCATCGTCATTCCGGGGCCCAAGATGGACCTCGCCATGCAGCTGATCCTGACGCCGATGATCTTGCGTCTGGTCGGCGAATCGAAACGCGCCTGAAGGGAGGAAGGATGATGAACCAGATGGCAAGGATCGACACCGGGCAAGAGGCGCAGATGGCCAATGCCATCCGCGCGCTGGCGATGGATGCGGTCGAGGCCGCGAAATCCGGCCACCCCGGCGCGCCCATGGGCATGGCCGACGTGGCCGCGGTGCTGTTCAACCGCTTCATGAAGATCGACCCTGCGGATGCGTCCTGGCCCGACCGCGACCGTTTCGTGATGTCGGCCGGCCATGGCTCGATGCTGGTCTATGCGATCAACCACATGCTGGGCTATGACGACATGGACATGGACCAGCTGCGGAATTTCCGCCAGTTGGGTGCGCGCACCGCCGGCCATCCCGAATACGGCCATGCCAAGGGCATCGAGACCACCACCGGCCCGCTGGGCCAAGGCATCGCCACCGCCGTCGGCATGGCGCTGGCCGAGCGGATGATGAACGCGCGTTTCGGCGACGATCTGGTGGATCACTGGACCTATGTCATCAGCGGCGACGGCTGCCTGATGGAGGGCATCAGCCACGAGGCCATCGACTTTGCCGGCCACCAGCAGCTTGGCCGGCTGATCCTCATGTGGGACGACAACGGCATCACCATCGACGGCGGGACCGACCTTTCGACCTCGACCGACCAGCAGGCGCGCTTTGCCGCCGCGGGCTGGCATGTGCAGGTGGTGGACGGCCATGACCGCGAGGCGGTGGCCGCCGCCATCGAGGCGGCGCGCGAAGACGACCGCCCCTCGCTCATCGCCTGCAAGACGGTGATCGGCTATGGCGCGCCGAACAAGCAGGGCAGCCACGACGTGCATGGCGCGCCGCTGGGCGCCGACGAGATCGCCGCCGCGCGCGCGCATCTGGGCTGGAGCCATCCGCCCTTCGAAATTCCCCAAGACATCCTGGACTCCTGGCGCTCTGTCTCCGCGCGAGGGGCCGAGGCGCGGTCGGCCTGGCAGAAGCGGCTGGAAACGTCCCCAGATCAGGGCCGCTTCAACGCCATGCTGGCCGCGCCCGATGCGGCGGCGCTGCGCAGCGCCATCCGCGACCATACGGCAAAGCTGGCGGCCGACCGGCCCAAGGTCGCGACCCGCAAGGCGTCCGAGATGGCGCTGGACGTGGTGAACACCACCCTGCCCAACACGGTGGGCGGCTCGGCCGACCTGACCGGCTCGAACAACACCCGCAGCAAGGGCATGGCCTCGGTGACGCCCGGCGACCGCAGCGGCCGCTATGTCCATTACGGCATCCGCGAGCACGGCATGGCCGCGATCATGAACGGCATCGCGCTGCATGGCGGGCTGGTGCCCTATGGCGGCACCTTCCTGGCCTTCAGCGACTATTCCCGCCCGGCGATCCGGCTGGGCGCGCTGATGGGGGTGCCGGTCGTCCATGTCATGACCCATGACAGCATCGGGCTGGGCGAGGACGGCCCGACCCACCAGCCGGTCGAGCATGTCGCGGCGCTGCGGGCGATCCCGAACCTGATGGTGTTCCGCCCCGCCGATGCGGCCGAGACCGCCGAAAGCTGGGAGATCGCGCTGACCGCGCCCGCCAGCCCTTCGGTCCTGTGCCTGTCGCGCCAGAACCTGCCTGCCGTGCGGCTGGAGGCCGGCGACGACAACCTGACCCGGCAGGGCGCCTATGTCCTGCGCGAGACCGAGGGCGCGCGCGACGTGACGCTGATCGCCACCGGCTCCGAGGTCGAGATCGCGCTGGAGGCCGCCGACCTGCTGGCCGCACAGGGCGTGCGCGCCGCCGTCGTCTCGGCCCCCTGCTTCGAGCTTTTCGCCGAGCGCCCACAAGCCGAGCGCGAGGCCGTGCTGGGCCGCGCCCCGCGCATCGGCATCGAGGCGCTGATCCGGCAGGGCTGGGACGGGCTGATCCTGCGTCCCGGCGACGGCTTCATCGGCATGGCGGGCTTTGGCGCCTCGGCCCCTGCCCCCGCGCTTTACCGGCATTTCGGCATCACCCCCGAACGTGCCGCCGACCTTGCCAACCAGCTTATCCAGGGAGGAAAGTGATGGCCCTCATCACGCTGCGACAGCTTCTGGACCACGCCGCCGAGCATGGCTATGGCGTGCCCGCCTTCAACATCAACAACATGGAACAGGGCCTGGCCATCGTGAAGGCCGCGGCCGAGGTCGATGCGCCGGTGATCCTGCAGGCCAGCCGCGGCGCCCGCTCCTATGCCGGCGACATCATGCTGAAGCGCATGGTCGAGGCGCTGGCCGAGATGAACCCGGGCGTCCCGATCTGCCTGCATCAGGACCATGGCAACAACCTCGCGACCTGCATGTCGGCGATCCGCCACGGATTCACCAGCGTGATGATGGACGGCTCGCTGCACGAGGACATGAAGACGCCCGCCGATTACGACTACAACGTCGCGGTGACGGCCAAGGTCTCCGAGGCCGCCCATGCCGTCGGCGCCTCGGTCGAGGGCGAACTGGGCGTGCTGGGTTCGCTGGAGACCGGCGAGGCGGCGGCCGAGGACGGCTCGGGCGCCGAGGGCAAGCTGGATCACAGCCAGCTTCTGACCGATCCCGACCAGGCGGTGGATTTCGTCGCGCGCACGCGCTGCGACGCGCTGGCCATCGCCTGCGGCACCAGCCACGGCGCCTACAAGTTCAGCCGCAAGCCCGATGGCGACATCCTGGCCATGCATGTGATCGAGGCGATCCATGAACGCCTGCCCGGCACGCATCTGGTCATGCACGGCTCCAGCTCGGTGCCGCAATACCTGCAGGACCTCATCAACGAGGCGGGCGGCGAGATGCCCCAGACCTACGGCGTCCCGGTCGAGGAGATCGAGCGCGGCATCCGCCACGGCGTGCGCAAGGTCAATATCGACACCGACTGCCGCATGGCCATGACCGGGCAGTTCCGCAAGGTCGCCCGCGAGCGCCCCGAGGAATTCGACCCGCGGAAATTCCTGATCCCCGCGATGAAGGAACTGACCGCGCTGTGCCGCGACCGCTTCGAGCGTTTCGGCACGGCGGGCCATGCCAGCAAGATCAGGGTCATCCCGATGGACGAGATGGCCCGGCGCTATGCGTCGGGGGCGCTGGACCCGGCAATCACTGGCGCGAAAGCCGCCTGAGAGGAGGAAGCCCGATGAACGAGATGAGCAAATCCGAAATCACCGACAAGAAGAAGCGCTATGCCGCCGGCGTGCTGAAATACGCCCAGATGGGCTATTGGGACGGCGACTACCAGCCCAAGGACACCGACATCCTGGCGCTGTTCCGCATCACCCCGCAGGATGGCGTGGACCCCATCGAGGCGGCGGCGGCCGTGGCCGGCGAAAGCTCGACCGCGACCTGGACCGTGGTCTGGACCGACCGGCTGACCGCCTGCGACCAGTATCGCGCGAAAGCCTACAAGGTCGAGCCGGTGCCGGGGCAGGAAGGCCAGTATTTCTGCTATGTCGCCTATGACCTGATCCTGTTCGAGGAAGGCTCGATCGCCAACGTCACCGCCTCGATCATCGGCAACGTGTTCAGCTTCAAGCCGCTGCTGGCCGCGCGGCTCGAGGACATGCGCTTTCCGGTCGCCTACATGAAGACCTTTGCCGGCCCGCCCACCGGCATCGTGGTCGAGCGCGAGCGGCTGGACAAGTTCGGCCGCCCCCTGCTGGGCGCCACCACCAAGCCCAAGCTGGGCCTTTCCGGCAAGAACTACGGCCGCGTGGTCTATGAGGGGCTCAAGGGCGGGCTCGACTTCATGAAGGACGACGAGAACATCAACTCGCAGCCCTTCATGCATTGGCGCGACCGTTTCCTCTATTGCATGGAGGCGGTGAACAAGGCCACCGCCGTCACCGGCGAGGTCAAGGGCCATTACCTCAACATCACCGCCGGCACGATGGAAGAGATGTATCGCCGCGCCGAACTGGCCAAGGAGCTGGGCTCGGTCATCGTCATGGTGGACCTGATCGTCGGCTGGACCGCGATCCAGTCGATTAGCAACTGGTGCCGGCAGAACGACATGATCCTGCACATGCACCGCGCCGGGCACGGCACCTATACCCGGCAGAAGAACCACGGCATCAGCTTTCGCGTCATCGCCAAATGGCTGCGCATGGCGGGCGTCGACCACCTGCATTGCGGCACCGCCGTCGGCAAGCTCGAGGGCGATCCGCTGACCGTGCAGGGCTATTACAACACCTGCCGCGAGATGGTGAACGAGGTGGACCTGCCGCGCGGCATCTTCTTCGAGCAGGACTGGGGCAACCTGAAAAAGGTGATGCCGGTCGCCTCGGGCGGCATCCATGCCGGGCAGATGCACCAGTTGCTGGACCTGTTCGGCGACGACGTGGTCCTGCAATTCGGCGGCGGCACCATCGGCCACCCGATGGGCATCCAGGCGGGCGCCACGGCGAACCGCGTGGCGCTGGAGGCCATGGTGCTGGCCCGCAACGAGGGCGTGGACCTGAAGACCGAGGGCCCCGAAGTCCTGCGCCGCGCCGCTAAATGGTGCAAGCCTTTGGAGGCCGCTCTGGATGTCTGGGGCAACATCACCTTCAACTATACCTCGACCGACACCTCGGACTTCGTTCCGACCGCGTCCGTCAGCTAAGGGAGGATCACATGCGTATCACTCAGGGCTGCTTTTCCTTTCTGCCCGACCTGACGGACGAGCAGATCCGCGACCAGGTCGAATACATCCTGTCGCGCGACTGGGCGGTCGGGATCGAGTTCACCGACGAACCCCATCCCCGCAACACCTATTGGGAGATGTGGGGCAATCCGATGTTCGACCTCAAGGACGCCAAGGGCGTGATGATGGAGCTGGACGAGTGCCGCAAGGCGCATGGCGACAGCTATATCCGCATCAACGCCTTCGACAGCACGCGGGGATGGGAGACGGTGATGATGTCCTTCATCGTCAACCGCCCGAAATCGGAGCCCGGCTTCAGGACATGGCGGATGGAGGCCGACGGCCGGCATATCCGCTATACGCATGAGCTGGTCGGCTGATGGCATGGCCGGACCGGGGGGCCGTCTGCCCCCCGGACCCCCCGAGAGTATTTGGAAAACGGAGAAAGGCCGATGGACGGCGATATGGGCGAGAAGCTGGCGACCGTGGACCTGAAGGCCGAGTATGAATCCTCGGGCGTGCGTGAGATCCTGGACGAGCTGGACCGGGAGCTGATCGGCCTGGCCCCGGTCAAGGAGCGCATCCGCGAGACGGCGGCGCTGTTGCTGGTCGACCGGGCGCGGCGCGACCTGGGGCTGGCCTACGAGACGCCGACCCTGCACATGAGCTTTACCGGCAATCCCGGCACCGGCAAGACCACCGTGGCGCTGAAGATGGCGGGGCTGCTGCATCGCCTCGGCTATGTGCGCAAGGGCCATCTGGTCAGCGTCACCCGCGACGACCTGGTCGGGCAATATATCGGCCATACCGCGCCCAAGACCAAGGAAGTGCTGAAGAAGGCCATGGGGGGCGTGCTGTTCATCGACGAGGCCTATTACCTCTACAAGCCCGACAACGAGCGCGACTATGGCCAGGAGGCGATCGAGATCCTGCTGCAGGTGATGGAGAACAACCGCGACGACCTGGTCGTCATCATGGCCGGCTATGCCGACCGGATGGACCGCTTCTTTGCCGCCAATCCGGGCTTTCGGTCGCGCATCGCCCATCACATCGAATTTCCCGACTATACCGACGAGGAACTGGCGCGGATCTCGGCCTCGATGCTGGAGAACCAGGGCTATGCCCTCGACGAGGGCGGGCGGCTGGCAATGGAGGACTATATCCGCCTGCGCCGCGACCAGCCGCATTTCGCCAATGCGCGCTCGATCCGCAATGCACTGGACCGGGCGCGGCTGCGACAGGCCAACCGGCTGTTTTCCGGCGATGCGCCGGTGGATGCGCAGGCGCTATCGACCATCACCGAAGCCGATATCCGCGCAAGCCGGGTGTTCTCGGGCGGGCTCGACATCGACGGCAGCCGCCGGGTGGACGCGGACTGACCGGAACACCGCTGTCGCAACCGTGACAGCATGCCGCCCCGCCCGGCACCGATCAGGGGTTGAACGGGCGGCACGGGGCGCCATGTTGGAAGGGACCGTTAAGGTCGCTAACGACCCTTTTTCGACAGGTTGGACAGTGAAACGGCTTGGCTCTGACGACGATGCGATGCGGGTGGTCCCGGCATCGGGGACGCCCCGGCGGCTATCCGCGCCGCGGCCCGGACAAGGCGGGACGGGGGTCGGCGGACGGCCCACTCGTTTCGTCGCAGGGTTCTGACATGGCCCGCTCCTTCCTGCCCACGGTTTGCCCGCAATGCGGACGCGACGTGCCGCGCGCCGCCGCCCGGCGCTGCCCGATCTGCCATGCGCCTTTCGATCCGCCCTTCCAGGGCGAAGCCGAACGACCGTCCCACGAACCGGGCGGTCGCCGGGAAGATACCTGACGCACCTTGCAGGCCGGCCTTCGCAACGGCCTTTCAGGCTGCGCTGACGGGCCAGGGGGCGATTTCGGACAGCAACCGCCGGGCAAGGGCGGGAGCCGCGCCGCCCCATCGCGCCTGCAATGCCGCTTCGCCGCCCCGCTGCCAGAGGCGCCAGACCTCGGGTGCGGGGATCGCGCCGAACCAGCCGATGCCCCCGGGCGAGCGGGGGGTGCAGAGCAACTCGCGCTCGGCCAGCAAGCCGTCCTCGACCAGGATGGCGGGCTCGATCCGGGGCGCGGTCGGTGCGATGAGCGGGTGATCGTCGGGAAAGTCCCGGCGTGCCGACCAGAAGGGCGCGTCGCGAAAGCGGGTCTCGGCGCGCAGGAAGTCGCGGCCGACGCGCATCTGGTGCAGGCTGGTCTCCCAGGCGCGGCGGATCAGGAAGCGGCGGCATAGCGGACCTGATCCCGGCCGGGCGGCCAGGGTGCGGCGGACGGCGGCGACGGCCAGCGCACTCGATACCGCCCAGAACTGGCCATGTCCCGACAGCGGGTCCATCGCGGCAAAGGCATCGCCGACGCGCAACAGCGCCAGGTCCGCGACCGGGGCCGGCAGCCGCGGCGCCGCTTCGCGCGCCAGCACCGGGCCCGCCGGTGCGGCGCAAAGCGCGGGCTCGGCCTCGACGAGCGCGGCCAGGAGCCGTGCCTGCGGGTCGCCCTCGCCCGCCGCATCCAGCGTGGCCTGCGCCCAGGCCCGGCCATCGGGCAGCGCCACGCGCCAGAGCCAGCCCCGCGCAAAGGCGGTCAGCCGGATGCCGGGGGGCAGCGCCGCCCGGACCCAGCCCGACAGGGCCACCGTCGCGGACGCCCGCCCGGCCGTTGCCTGCGCATTGCGACCGCGCGCATCGATCACCAGCGGGGCATGAAGCCGCCGGCCGTCAGACAGCACGGCACCACCCGCCTCGGGCCTGCCGCTGGCGACGACGGGCACCGCACCGGCGGCCACCGCCGCTTGCCGCAGATGCGCATCCAGCGCACCACGCAGCACCACATGTTCCGCATTGCTGTCGCTGATCCCCGCCCAATCCACCTGCCTCCGCAAGGGCCCGTGGATATGGGCAAAGCCGCGCAGCAACCCTTGCTGCGCCAGCCAGCGATGCAGGCGCGGGCTGAGCCCCTCGATCCGCGGGCGCTGGCGGTCGGGATCGACCAGCAGCACGCCCAGCCCCTCGCGCGCCGCAAGCCAGGCCGAAACGGCGCCCGCAGGCCCGCCCCCCAGCACGATCAGATCGGCATGGCGTGTCATTCCGGTCCCCCGCCTTAGGTCCATCGCCGCTGCGACAATGAGCAGTCTGGCCTCGCATCGGGGGCGATACCTGACATTTCCGGCCAGAGTGGCGCGCCGCGACGATTGGCCGCGTCTTTGGCCGGGAATGACAAGAACGCCGCCGCGCCCGGCGCTTTTCTGGACGGCGAAGCAATCGGGCCCCGCCCGGCCAGCCAGAGGAAACGCCAGATGAAGCCATTCACCCGAACCGCGCTGGTCTCTGTCTCCGCCCTCGCCTTCGCCGCGCCGGTCCTTGCGGTGACGGGCGAGGAGGTGCTGCAGAACGCCTGCGCCGCCTGCCATGTCCAGCACGAGGACGGCCGATGGGAGCGCATCGACGCCGCGCGCAAGACGCCGGAAGGCTGGGACATGACCGTCACGCGGATGATGCGCAACCACGGCGTCGCGCTGGAACCCGAGGAGCGCGCCGCCATCGTGCGCCACCTCTCGGACACGCGCGGCCTGAGCCTGGCCGAGACCGAGGAGCGCCGCTATATCCTGGAACGCGAGCCGGTGGCCTGGGACGAGGGCCCCGACACGTCGATGACCCAGACCTGCGGCCGCTGCCATTCCTATGCCCGCGTCGCGCTGCAACGCCGCACGCCCGAGGACTGGAAGCATCTGGTCAACTTCCACCTGGGCCAGTTCCCCACGCTGGAATACCAGGCGCTGGCGCGGGACCGCGACTGGTGGGGCATCGCGCAGGCCGAGATCATCCCCTTCCTTGCCAGGACCTATCCGCTGGGCGAGGCGCCGGACGCCTATGCCGGCGACGCCTCGGGCGACTATGTGCTGGCCGGACGGCAGCCGGGGCGCGGCGATTATACCGGCCGGCTGGTGCTGAAGAAGGCAGGCGAGGATTACGAGGTGACCATGACCCTCGACTTCGCCGATGGCAGCCGGAGCTTTTCCGGCACCGGCCGCATCCTCGGCGCCGGCGAATGGCGAGCGACGCTGAGCGACGGGACGGTGACCATTCGCCAGATTTTTGCCCTGCAGGACGGCCGCTTCTCGGGCCGCTGGCACGACGCGGACAGCGACGTGATCGGCGGGCGGCTGGCAGCGGTCAAGGCGGATGCCGCGCCGCAGGTGCTGGCGGTCGCGCCCGCGCGGCTGAAGATCGGCGAGGAAACGCAGGTCCGCGTCGCTGGCACCGGGCTGGGCAGCGACCTGACCCTGCCCGAAGGCGTCGCCGGCAGCGTCGAAGGCACCGGGGACGGCGTGACCGTGCTGAAGCTGACCGCCACCGGCACGCCCGGGCCGGTCAGCCTGGAATTGGGCGGGCAAAAGGTCGATCTGGTGGCCTATGACCGGCCCGACCGCATCAGCATCGTGCCCGACCTGACCATCGCCCGCATCGGCGGCAATGGCGGCCCGATCCCCAAGGTGCCGGCCCAGTTCGAGGCGATGGGCTGGCTGAACGGCCCAGACGGCCAACCCGGAACCGGCGACGACATCGCCCTTGGCGCCTTTCCGGCCAGTTGGGCCACAGACAATTTCGACGAGGAGGCGGAAAAGATGCAGGACGCGAAATATGCGGGCTCCATCGACGACACCGGCCTGTTCACGCCGGCCGAGGCCGGGCCGAACCCTGAACGCCCGATGCAGACCAACAATGCCGGCAACCTGAAGGTGATCGCCACCGTCGATGCCGAAGGCGAGCCGCTGAGTGCCGAGGCGCATCTTTATGCGACGGTGCAGCGCTTCGTCGATGCGCCGATCCGGTGACGCCATGGGAGCCCTGACCCTGATCCGCCACAACGCCCACCGCGTCGATGTCGACGGCCACGCCATGCTGATGCATGTGCCGACGACCAGCCTGTTCGAACTCGACGGCGTGGCGCGCGACGTCTACGACCTGTTCCGGCGGGCGCCCGCCGTCGACCCCGACCTGATGCGCGCCGAGCTTGGCCCGCGCCACGGCCCCGACACGCTGTCGGAATGCCTGCAAAGCTTTCTGGCACTGGACATCCTGCGCGATGCCGAGGCGGCGGACATTCCGCGCCCGGTGGTGAAGGTCGAGGAGATCCCCCTCTCGACCATCATCCTGAACGTCAACACCGGCTGCAACCTGGCCTGCACCTATTGCTACAAGGAAGACCTGACCACGCCCGCCAAGGGCCAGAAGATGGGCTTCGAGACGGCGAAGGCCAGTTTCGAGCTGCTGCTGAAACAGGCCCATGCGCGCGACCGGGTGAACGTGGTGTTCTTCGGCGGCGAGCCGCTGTCCAACATGCCGCTGATCCGCGAGCTGGTGGCCTATGCCAGGCCGCGCGCGGCCGAACTGGGCAAGGCGGTCGATTTCTCGCTGACCACCAATGCCACGCTGCTGACCCCGGAACTGGTGGACTGGTTCGACGCGCATCGCTTTGCGCTGACGGTCAGCATGGACGGCCCCAAGGCGCTGCACGACGCGAACCGCAAGACGGTGGGCGGCAAGGGCACCTACGACCTGGTGGCGCGCAACGTGCGGATGCTGCTTTCGCGCTATCGCTCGCGCCCCGTGGGCGTGCGGGTGACGCTGACCCGCGGCGTGACCGACGTGATCGGCATCCACGATCATCTGAAGAACGAGCTGGGCTTTCACGAGGTCGGCTTCGGCCCGGCGACCTCGGGACCGATCGCGGTCTTCAACCTCGACGCCGAGGCGTTGAAGCGCGCCTTCGAGGACATGAAGACGCTCGGCCGGCGCTATGTCGAGGCCGCCTGCCGGGGCGAGAACATCGGCTTTTCCAACATGCACCAACTGCTGACCGACATCGCGCAGGGCACCAAGAAGGCCGTGCCCTGCGGCGCCGGGCTGGGGATGCTGGCGGTGGACAAGGAGGGCGATCTGCACCTCTGCCACCGCTTCGTCGGCTCGAACCAGCCGACCTATGGCAATGTCGCCAAGGGCATCGACATCCCCAAGCTCGCCGGCTTTATCGAGACCGCGCAGGACCGCAGCGCCTATGGCTGCAAGACCTGCCGGATACGCTCGATCTGCGCCGGCGGCTGCTATCACGAAAGCTATGCGCGGCAGGGCGATCCCTTAGCGCCGGTCTGGCACTATTGCGACCTGATGCGCGACTGGGTGGATTTCGGCATCGAATCCTATGTCCGCATCATGCAGGCCAACCCGTCCTTCTTCCGCAGCCAGTTGGAGCCCCGGATCGCCCGGTCCGGCACAGCAAGGGAGGTTCTCCAATGAAACATCTGACGCCCGCCAATGCCAAGGCAAAGGCCTTTGTCGAAGCCGAGGCCGAGGGCCGCGAGGAGGAGGTCGTGGCTATGAATGCGCTGGTCGGCTGCACCACCTCGTTCGATCCCGGCTGGGAGGTGGACGCCTTCGGCGCCGTCTCGAACCTGTGCCAGCCGATGGAGGCCGACCTTTACGGCTGCGCCGATCCCTGCTGGTGGCCGGCGCAGGTGGCCGACACGCTCAACACCTATCCGAACTGGAGCGCCGGCGCCGACGACGTCATGCAGGACTGGCGCAAGCTGCAATCGGTCTTCCCCGAAACGAAAGGCTCGTCGTGATGCGCAAATCGCTTATGCTCCTGGCATCCGCCGCGGCGATGCTGGCCGGCCCCGCGCTGGCGCGCGACTACATCCTGGCCCCGGCGCGGCCCGACAAGCTGGTCGTGATCGATACCGAGAAGATGGCGGTGGACAAGGTCATCACCATCGCCGATGCCGGCCCGACCCCCATGGTGCCGATGGTCGCGCCGGGCGGCAGGATCGCCTATGCCACGGTCAACAAGTCCGAAAGCCTGGTCAAGATCGACCTTGTGACCGGAGAGACGCTGGGCCGCATCGACCTGTCCACCCCCGGGGAACGGGTGAAAAGCCTGTTCGGCGCCGCACTGTCGCCCGATGGCAAGACGCTGGCCATCTATGAAAGCCCGGTCAGGCTGGAGCTGACGCATTTCGAGGTCCAGCCCACCCGCATCGCCCTTTACGATGCCGAGACGCTTTCGCGGCGCAAGGCGTTCGAGGCGCCGCGCCAGATCACCATGCTCGCCTGGGCGCGGGACGGCTCGAAGCTCTACGGGCTTGGCCGCGACCTGCATGTCATGGACCCCGAGGCCGGCACGCTGGTCGAGGACAAGCCGATCCAGAGCTGGGAGGCCGAGACCTATGCCCAACCCGACGTGCTGGCGGTCTGGAACCAGCACGAAAGCTCGGGCGTGATGGCGACGCCCTTCTACACCGCGCGCAAGGACATCGACCCGGCCGACCCGACGGCCTATCGCACCGGGCTGCTGACCATGGACCTGGAAACTGGCGAGATGGCGATGCGCGAGGTCCGCATCATGGACGTGTTCTATTTCTCGACCGCGGTGAACCCGGCCAAGACCCGCGCCTTCGGCGCCTATAACGTGCTGGAAAGCTTCGATCTGGAAAAGAACGCCTCGATCAAGCGGGTGCCGCTGCCGCACAGCTATTACTCGGTGAACGTCTCGACCGACGGCAGCACGGTCTGGCTGGGCGGCGCGCTTGGCGACCTTGCCGCCTATGACGCCGAGACGCTGGAGAAGAAGGGGCAGGTCGACCTGCCCGGCAACGCCTCGATGTCGCTGGCCTCGGTGCGGCTGTTCACGCGGGACGAATGACATGCTGCGGGTGGGGGTGATCGACAGCGGCCCCGGCCCCGATGACCGGGCCGAGGACGCCCGCGCCTTCATGGCCGACGGCTCGGCCATCCCCGCCCTGCCCGACCGGCTGGGCCACGGCACCGCCGTCGCCGCGATCATCCGCCGCGCCTGTCCGGGCGCGGCGATCATCCATGCGCAGGTCTTCGACGACCGGCCGGTGACCAGCGCGTTGCGCGTTGCCGCCGCGCTGCGCTGGTTCGGCGCCATGACCGAGGCGCGGCCCCAGGTGATCTGCATGAGCCTGGGCCTTGCCGCCGACCGCGCGCCGCTGCGCCGGGCCTGCGAGGCGCTGGTGGCCGGCGGCGCGGCGCTGGTCGCGGCGCATCCGGCCCGCGGCGCGCCCTGCTTTCCCGCAGCCTATCCCGGCGTGATCGCCGCCACCGGCGATGCGCGCTGCGGCTGGGATGATCTGTCGCAACTCGCCCCGGCGCTGTTCGGCGCCTGGTGCAACTCGCCCGAGCACGGCCCGCCCGGCATGGGCGGCGCCAGCCTGGGCGCGGCGCGCATCGCCGGCCATCTGGCGGCGATCATGGCAAGGACGGGGCGGCTCGACGGGCCTGCCGCCATCGCCGCGCTGGCCGCACGGGCAATCCATCACGGCCCGGAACGGAAATGCGGCCATGGATAGGCTGGCCGCGCGCCTTGCCCGGCTGATCTTCGGCCCCGAGACGGCGGGTTGGCTGGCGCCGGTGATGGCGCGTGCCCTGCCCTCGGGGCTGGTGGTGCTGGCGGCCTCGCTTGCCGCGGCGGCGCTGGGGCTGGCAATGCCGATGCTGACCCGGCAGGTGATCGACGCGGGCATCATGGCGCGGGACATGGGCGCGCTGATCTTCTGGGCCGGGCTGTCCTTTGCGCTCGGCCTTGGTGCAGTGGGGTTCGGGATGGTGAACGGGATGCTGCACCTGCGCGCCTCGGCCCGGATGCTCGCGGACCTGCGCGGCCGGCTGTTCGGCGCGGCCCTGGCGCGCGACCCCGCCTGCCCCGACCTGCCGCTGGGCGAGGCGATGGCGCGGCTGGACGGGGACTGCGCCGAGATCCAGGGCTTTGCCTTCGACACGGGCCTGGTCGCGGTCGGTGCGCTGTTTCGCCTGGCCGGCGGGCTGGGCCTGATGATCGCGCTGGACTGGCGCATGGCGATCCTGCCGCTGCTGGCCGCGCCGTTCGAGCTGTGGTTCCTGTCCCGCGCCCGCCCCCGGACCCGCGCCCTGGCCGAGGAGGTGCGCAGCCAGCGCGGCGCGCTTTCCACGCAGATGGCCGAGACGCTGTCGGCCCGCGCCACCCTGCGCGGGCTGGGCGCGCTGGACCAGCGGGCGGCCAGCTTCGGCGCCGCGCAGCAGGCGCAGATCGCCGGGCTGACCCGCCAGCGGCTCTGGTCCGAAACGGTGGGCGCCGCCAGCCAGACCATCACCGCGATCCTGCGCGGCATCATCCTGCTGGTCGGCGGCTGCCAGGTGGTGCGCGGGGAATGGCAGATCGGCACGCTGGTCGCCTTTCTCGCCTATGCCGGGATGATGTCGGGGCCGCTGCGCAACCTCCTGGGCCTATACCATGCGCAGGCCCGCGCGCGGGTGGCGGCCGACCGGCTGGGCGCGGTGATCGCCTCGGCCCGCCCCGACGAGGGCGCCGAGCCGCCGCCCGGACCGCTGAGCATCGCCCTGCGCGATGCCCGCGCCGAGGGCGCCGCGCATCATCCGGTGACCGCCACGATCCTGCCCGGCCAGCGCGTGCTGCTGGACGGACCGTCGGGCATCGGCAAGTCGCGGCTGATGGCCGTGCTGACCCGCGACGCACCACTGGCCGAGGGATCGGCGCGGCTAGCGGGCGCGGAGGTCGCGCATCTGCGTCCCTTGCGGCTCGCCGCGCGCATTATCCACCTGGCGCAGCGCCCGGCGATCCTGCGCGGCACGCTGGCCGAAAACCTGCACCTTGCCGCGCCGGATGCGGGCGACGCGGCGCTGTGGCAGGTGCTGGAGGCGGCCGACCTGGCCGGCTGGGCGCGGGCCGGGGCGGGGCTTGCCACGCCCATCGGCGAGACCGGGGCCAATCTATCGGGCGGGTTGCGCCAGCGCATCGCCATCGCCCGCGCGCTGCTGCGGCCGGCCGAGGTGCTGATCTTCGACGAAGCCTTCTCGGAGATCGACGATGCCGCCTGCCGGCGTATCCTTGCCGCCATCGAGGCGCGGCACGCCGACGCCACCCGCATCTTCATCGCCCATAGCGGCCCGGCGCGCGAGGGGCGCTTCGATCAGCGGATCACGCTGACCTCTTCGGCGCCCATCTTCCTGATTTCGCGCGGCGAGATGCCATACCAGCGCGAGAAAGCGCGAGAAAAAGCGGTCTGATCGGAATAGCCCAGCAGCAGCGCGATCTCTCCGAACAGCCGGTCGCTGCGCACCAGCAGCGCGAAGCCGTGGATGCGCCGGCATTCCTCGAGTATCTCGTGAAAGGGCTGGCCCTCGGCCGCCAGCGCCCGGCGCAGCGAGCGTTCCGACATGCCAAGCTCGGCGGCGACATGGCTCTGGTTGACCATGCCGCGATCCATCCGGCTCAGGATCAGCTCATGCACCCTTTGCGCGACCGGGGTCTGCCTGCGCAGCTCGATCAGCGCGCCATCCAGCCGTTTCGAGCTCGTCATGGCATCGCCCCCCGGCTCGGCGCAAAGCGTGTTGCCCAGCACCCTTGCGGAAAAGACGATGCGGTTTTCGTCCTGGCCGAAGCGCGGCGTGCGTCCCAGATGATGCGACAGCACCCGAAGGTCGCGGTCGGGCCGATGCTCGAAACACAGGTCCTGGATCGCACCGTTCGGCACGCCGTAGCGGGCGCAGATGCCGCGGATCAGCCCCAGCGTCAGCTCGGTATCGGCGCGGCGCGGCCAGATGCGCGGATCGAGCACGCGATACGAGACATGCGCCTCGTCGTCGATCACCTCGAACGAGACCCGGCTGTTCGATTGCAGCACCGGAAAGCCGCGGGCAAAGACGCGCAGCGCCTCGCCCAGCGTGCGGCGCGGGGCGACCGCCTCTCCCAGAATGCCGACGGTGGCAAGCTCCATCGCCTCGCCCGACCGCCACGAGCGCAGGCCGTCCGCATTGGCCGCCCGTTCCTGCTCAAGATGATCGACGAAGGTTTGCAGCGGCATCGCGGGTGCGGCGGCCGCGCGCGCGGCATCGGCCTCGGTCCCGATCAGCATGAATGCGATGGCTCCGCGAATCCATGACGTCTGCATGGCGTTTCCCGTGGCTGGCGCCGGGTGGCCGCTGTTTCGCACCTTGCCCCGGCTATTTCCCTGTTGCGACAAACTGTAGCATATCGGCAGCGCAATCCCCAAAGAACCTGTCCCAAGCGCAGGATCGGCGGGAAATGCCGAAAAACCGTTACAAATCCGACAGTTTCAATGCCTGGTGCCGCGATTCCCGGCAGGGCGCAACTTGACATTCCCGGCCAGATTTTCGCCCCGGGCCGCGGGAGCGCATGATTTGGCCGGATTTGGCAAGAATCGCCCGGCCCTTCTGCCCCAGACTGGCCCGACCGTTTTGGGGAGGGACGAAATGACGGAATATCGATTGCTGATCGACGGCAGGCTGGTCGCGGGCGACATGGCGATGGAGGTCGTGAACCCGGCGAACGAACAGGTGCTGGCGCTCGCCCCCCGCGCCTCGCAGGCGCAGCTTCATGCGGCGGTGGCGGCGGCCAAGGCGGCCTTTCCGGCCTGGGCCGCCCGCCCCATCGAGGAACGCCGCGTACTGATCCTGGCCATCGCCGACAAGCTTGAGGCACAGGCCGAGGAATTCGCCCGGCTGCTGACGCAGGAACAGGGCAAGCCGCTGCCCGAGGCGCAGGCCGAGATCGCCTATACCTGCGCCTTCATCCGCCATCTGGCCGGCTACGACCTGCCGGTGAAGGTGATCGAGGACAACGACAGCCGGCTGGTGCGGCAGTTCCGCAAGCCGCTGGGCGTGGTCGGCGCGATCATCCCGTGGAATTTCCCGGTGCTGATCGTGGCCTTCAAGCTGCCGCTGGCGCTGCTGGCCGGCAATACCATGGTGATCAAGCCCGCGCCGACCACGCCGCTGACCACGCTGCGCCTGGGCGAGATCATGGCGGACATCCTGCCGCCGGGCGTCGTCAACATCGTCACCGACCAGAACGACCTGGGCGCGGTGCTGACCGGCCATCCCGATGTGGCCAAGATCTCGTTCACCGGCTCGACCGCGACCGGGCAGAAGATCATGGCCAGCGCGGCCTCGACCATCAAGCGGCTGACGCTGGAACTGGGCGGCAACGATGCAGCCATCGTGCTGCCGGGCGCCGATCCGGCCAAGGTCGCGCCGGGGCTGTTTGCCGGCGCCTTCATGAACGCGGGACAGGTCTGCCTCGCCATCAAGCGCGCCTATGTCCACGACTCGATCTATGACGAGGTCTGCGCGCGGCTGGCCGAACTGGCCGATGCCGCCGTGGTCGGCGACGGCTTGCAACAGGGCACCACCATCGGCCCGCTGCAAAACCGCATGCAATTCGACAAGGTCAAGGCATTCCTCGATTCGGCCCGCGCCGACGGCCGCATCGTCGCCGGCGGCGCATTGCCCGACGGGCCGGGCTATTTCATCCGCCCGACCATCGTCGCCGACGTGAAGGACGGCGACCGCATCGTGGACGAGGAACAGTTCGGCCCGATCCTGCCGGTGATCCGCTTCGACGAGGTGGAATCGGCGGTGGCCAGCGCCAACGGCATCGATCTCGGCCTTGGCGGCTCGGTCTGGGGCGAGAATCGCGACCTGGCCCGCAGCGTCGCCGAACGCATCGAAAGCGGCACGGTCTGGATCAACAAGCACCTGGATTTCGGCCCCAACATCCCCTTCGGCGGCGCCAAGCAATCCGGGCTCGGCGTCGAGTTCGCCGAGGAAGGGCTGGCCGAGTTCACCCAGATCCGCATCGTGAACGAGGCGCGCTGAGCAGGACCGGGCCGGCCCGGAAAAGGGCCCGCCCACCGGTCTTGGGCGGATCAGCCGGAAAGATCGGAACGCGCCGGCCGCTGCGGCGCGCCGAAGGTCTTGCGGAACCAGTCCTGCACCATCAGCTTGTCATGGATGAAGCGCCGGCTGTCGCCATGGCCGCGCGGGTCCGAAAGATAATTCATGTCGGTCAGCGGCTCTTCGCCCGCGCGAATGACCGTGCCGTCCTGCATCAGCCGATAGCGCAGGCGGATGCGCGGCGGCGTGGTGTCGCGCAGGAAACGCACGTCGTGAAATCCGCTGCGCCAGGGCTCGAACTCGCCCGCAAGGTCGATGTCCAGCACCTCGACATGTAGGCTTTGTCCGGCGGGCAGGTAGCGCGCGCCAAGCCCGGCGAACCAGCGGTCGAACTCGGCCAGCGCCGAGGTGCGGCTGCGTTCGCGACGAAATTCGCGGTCGCGGAAGGTCTCGGGCGCGACATAGCTGACGGTGACGCGCCCCTCGGCCGGCGCTACCGGGCCGGCCATGGCTACGGGCACCGCAAGCACCAGTGAAAGGGTCAGGCAGACGGTTCTGAGCATGGCTTTGCCTTTCGCATTTCCAGCCCTGCGAAAGCATATGGGAAGGCGGCGCGAAAAGTCAAAGCCGGGGCTCAACCCCTCGCATCCTCCAGCATCATCCGCGCGGCCTTTTCGGCGATCATCATCGCCGGCGCGTTGGTGTTGCCGCTGGTGATCGTCGGCATGACCGAGGCATCGGCGATCCGCAGCCGGCCAAGCGCGCGCATCCGCAGCCGCGGATCGACCACCGCGCCCTCGTCGGCGCCCATGCGGCAGGTGCCGACCGGGTGGAAGATCGTGGTGCCGATATCGCCGGCGGCGCGGACCAGATCCTCGTCGCTCTGGAAGGCGATGCCGGGGATATGCTCCTCGGGGTCGAAGCGGTTGAAGGCCGGCTGCGCGGCGATCTTGCGGGTCAGGCGGACGGCGCGCATGGCCACCTCGCGGTCGGCCTCGGTCGAAAGGTAGTTCGGCCGGATCGCGGGATGGGCGCGGAAATCCGGCCCGGCGACATGGACCGAGCCGCGGCTTTCCGGCCGCAGGTTGCAGACCGAGGCGGTCATGGCCGGAAAGGGATGCACCGGGTCGCCGAACTTGTCCAGGCTGACCGGCTGGACGTGGAACTCCAGGTCCGGCGTCGCCTTGTCCGGCCCCGAGCGGGTGAAGATGCCCAGCTGGCTCGGCGCCATCGACATCGGGCCCGAGCGTTTCAGCAGGTATTCCAGCCCGATCGCCGCCTTGCCCATCAGGTGCGAGGCCTTTTCGTTCAGCGTCGGCACGCCCCGGACCTTGTAGACCAGCCGCAATTGCAGATGGTCCTGCAGGTTCTCGCCCAGCCCCGGCACCTCGACCTGCGGGGCGATGCCGGCAGCCTGCAATATCCCGCCCTGCCCGACGCCGGAATGTTCGAGGATCTGCACCGACCCGATGGAGCCCGCAGCCAGCACCGTTTCGCGCGCGGCGCGGACTTCGCGCCGCTGGCCCAGGTGGTGAAAGACCACGCCCGTGACCTCGCCCGCCTCGATCACCAGCCGCTCGACCTCGGCCCCGGTCAGGATGCGCAGGTTCTGGCGGTGGCGCACCGGGCGCAGGAAAGCCTTGGCCGCGCTCCAGCGCCAGCCGCTTTTCTGGGTCACGTCGAAATAGCCGCCGCCTTCGTTGTCGCCGCGATTGAAATCCTCGGTGCGCGGGATGCCGGCCTGTTCCGCCGCCTCCATGAAGGCGTCGAGCACCGCCCAGCGGACCCGCGCCGTCTCGACCCGCAATTCGCCGCCGGCGCCATGCACGTCGTCGGCGCCGCGATAATGGTCCTCCTGCGCCTTGAAGAGCGGCAGCACGTCGTCCCAGCCCCAGCCGGTGCAGCCCAACTGGCGCCAATGGTCGTAATCCGCCGCCTGCCCGCGCATATAGATCATGCCGTTGATCGAGGAGCAGCCCCCCAGCACCCGCCCGCGCGGATAAAGCAGCGCGCGGCCGTTCAGCCCCGGTTCGGCTTCGGTGCGAAAGCCCCAGTCGGTGCGCGGATTGCCGATGCAGTAGAGATAGCCCACCGGGATATGGATCCAGTGGTAATTGTCGCGCCCCCCGGCCTCGAGCAGCAGCACGCGGTTGCCGGGATCGGCGCTGAGGCGGTTTGCCAGCACGCAGCCGGCGCTGCCCGCGCCGATCACGATATAGTCGTAGCTTTCCATCGGACACTCCATGCTGGCCCCCGCCGGCGCGGGGGCCCTACCCTCACGATTCCGCCCTGAACCCGAGTTTTTTCCCGATTTTGGTTGCGAAGAACTCGCCGACCAACCCGCGTCGGAACAGCAGGACGCAGACCATGAAGACGACACCGGTGATGATGGTGACCGGGACGTCGGAGGTGGCGAGGTAGTTCTGCAAGCTGACCACCAGGCCTGCGCCGACGATGGGGCCCAAGAGCGTGCCGATGCCGCCCAGCAGCGTCATCAGGATCACCTCGCCCGACATCTGCCAGGTCACGTCGGTCAGCGTCGCGAATTGGAAGATCAGCGCCTTGACGCCGCCCGCGAGCCCCGCCAGCGCCGCCGACATCACGAAGGCGCCCAGCTTGTAGCGCTGCACCGAATAGCCCAGCGAGATCGCGCGTTGCTCGTTCTCGCGGATCGACTTCAGGATCATGCCGAAGGGCGAGTTCACGAAACGCCGGATGACCAGCAGCCCGATCACGAACACCGCCAGCACGAAGTAATACATGTTCATCGGCCGGTTCAGGTCGATCAGCCCGAACAGATGCCCCCGCGGCACCGACTGGATGCCGTCCTCGCCATGGGTGAAGGGCGCCTGCAGGCAGAAGAAGAAGAACATCTGCGACAGCGCCAGCGTGATCATGGCGAAATAGATGCCCTGCCGGCGGATGGCGATGGCGCCCATCACCAGCCCCAGCACCGCCGCGCCCAGCACCCCCAGCAGGATGCCCGCCTCGGGCGACCAGCCCCAGACCTTCACCGCATGGGCGGTGAAATAGGCCGCGCCGCCGAAGAAGGTGGCATGGCCGAAGGACAGAAGCCCGGTATAGCCCAAGAGCAGGTTGAAGGCCGAGGCGAAGAGCGCAAAGGCCAGCAGCTTCATCAGGAAGATCGGGTAGAGGAACATCGGCGCCACCAGCAGCCCGGCCAGCGCGACGGCGACCAGCACCAGCCGGACCTGCCCGGCGCGGGGATGGGCCGCGACATGGTCCGAGGCGACGGTTTCGGATTTTGCGGCCATGTCAGGCATCCTTTCCGAAAAGGCCCGCGGGCCGCAGGATCAAGACGATCGCCATGATGACGAAGATCACGATGTTCGAGGCCTCGGGGTAGAACACCTTGGTCAGCCCCTCGACCACGCCCAGCATGTAGCCGGTGACGATGGCGCCCAGGATCGAGCCCATGCCGCCGACCACCACCACGGCGAAGACGATGATGATCAGGTTCGAGCCCATCAGGGGCGAGACCTGGTAGACCGGCGCCGCCAGCACGCCGGCGAAACCCGCAAGCCCGGCGCCAAGCGCATAGGTCAGCGTCAGGAGCAGCGGCACGTTGACGCCGAAGGCCTGCACCAGCACCGGGTTCTCGGTCGCGGCGCGCAGATAGGCGCCGAGCTTGGTCTTTTCGATCAAGAGCCAGACCGCGATGCAGACCGCCAGCGAGGCGATGACCACCCAGCCGCGATAGATCGGCAGGAACATGAAGCCCAGGTTCACCGCCCCGGTCAGCTGCGCGGGCGGCGCATAGGGCTTGCCCGAAGCGCCGAAGAAGTAGCGAAACGTCCCCTCGATCGCCAGCGCCAGCCCGAAGGTGAACAGAAGCCCGTAAAGCGGGTCCAGCTTGTAGAGCCGCGACAGCATGGTCTTTTCCACCAGCGCCGCGAACACCCCCACGATGACCGGCGCCAGCAGCAGCGCCAGCCAGTAGTTGATGCCGCCCACCGTCAACAGCAGCAGCGCCGCAAAGGCGCCCAGCATGTATTGCGCGCCATGCGCGAAGTTGATGACCCGAAGCAGGCCGAAGATCACCGCCAGGCCCAGGCTCAGCAGCGCGTAGAACGAGCCGTTGATCAGCCCCACCAGCAATTGTCCCATCAGCGCCTGGACGGGAACACCGAAGATCATCGTCATGTCACACCCCCAGTTCCCGATGCAGCATGTCCATCTGCGCCGGCAGTTCGGCGACCGGGAATTCCGCCGTCATCCGGCCGTGATCCATCAGGTAGAAGCGGTCGGCGACCTTGGCGGCAAAGCGGAAGTTCTGCTCGACCAGCACCACGGTCATGCCGCGCCCCTTCAGCTTCTGCAGCACCTCGCCGATGGCCTGGATGATGACCGGCGCCAGCCCCTCGGTCGGCTCGTCCAGCAGCAGGCAGCGCGCCCCGGTGCGCAGGATGCGCGCCATGGCCAGCATCTGCTGCTCGCCCCCCGACAGCTTGGTGCCCTGCGAATTGCGGCGTTCCTTCAGGTTCGGGAACAGCGCGTAGATCTCCTCGACCGACATGCCGCCATCGGCGACCCTGGGCGGCAGCATCAGGTTCTCCTCGACCGAGAGGCTGGCGAAGATGCCGCGCTCCTCGGGCACGAAGCCCAGGCCCGCCCGCGCGGTCTGGTGCAGGGCCACCGCCGTCATGTCCCGCCCGGCGAACTCGATCCGGCCGCTGCGCTTGCGCAGGATGCCCATGATGCTGCGCAGCGTCGTGGTCTTGCCCATGCCGTTGCGGCCCAGGATGCAGATCATCTCGCCCTCGGCCACGGTCAGGTTCACGCCGTGCAGGACGTGGCTTTCCCCGTACCAGGCATGCAGGTCGCGGACGTTCAGAAGCGGCGCGCTCATGCTTCGGCCCCCATATAGGCGCTGCGCACGCGCGGATCGGCCGAGACGGCGGCATAGTCGCCCGCCGCGATGATCTCGCCGCGCTGCAGCACGGTGACGTGGTGGCAGATATCCGCCACGACGCTCAGGTTGTGCTCGACCATCAGCACCGCGCGCTCGGTGGCGACGTCGCGGATGATGCCTGCGACCATGGCCACGTCCTCCTGCCCCATGCCGGCCATCGGCTCGTCGAGCAGCAGCACCTCGGGGTCCAAGGCCAGCGTGGTCGCGATCTCCAGCACGCGCTTGCGGCCATAGGACAGGTCGGCGGCGCGGTGGTCGCGCCAGCGCGCCAGGCCCAGCTGCTCGATCAGCTGGTCGGCGCGCGCATCCAGCCGGTCCAGCGCCGACAGCGGCAGCCAGAACTGCACCGCCAGCCCCGCCGGCCGCTGCAGCGCCACCTTGACGTTTTCGCGCACCGTCAGATGCGGGAACACCGCCGAGATCTGGAACGACCGCACCAGCCCCATCCGCGCCACCTTGTCGGGCCGGGTATGGGTGATGTCCTGGCCCAGCAGCGTGATCGAGCCCCGCGTCGGCTGCAGGAACTTGGTCAGCAGGTTGAACACCGTGGTCTTGCCCGCCCCGTTCGGCCCGATCAGCGCATGGATGCGCGCATGCTCCACGTCCAGGTCGACATCGTTCACCGCCGTGAAGCCGGCGAAGTCCCGGCCAAGCCCGCGGGCGGACAAAACCACCCGAGGCTCGGCCTGTATTGCCAGGGATGCCGACATCACTGGACCAGAGGGCAGCCGCTTTCGGCCGGGTTCAAGAACGCCTCGTCGCCCGGAATCGTGGCCAGGACGTTGTAGTAGTCCCAATCCTCGGTCACGTCGCCGGGCGCCTTGACCTCCATCAGGTAGACGTCCTTGATCAGCCGGCCGTTCGGCCCGACCTTGCCGCCCTGGGCAAAGACGTCGTCGACCGGCATCTCGTGCATCTTGGCGGCGACGGCCTCGGTTTCGTCGGTGCCCGCGGCCTCGATCGCCTTGAGGTATTGGGTGACGGCCGAATAGGTGCCGGCATGGACCATGTTCGGCATCACGCCCGTCCGCTCCTTGAAGCGTTCGCCGAACTCGCGCGATTCCGGCGTGCGGTTCCAGTAGAAGCTTTCGGTCAGCGTCAGCCCCTGCGCGGCGTCCAGCCCGATTCCATGCACCTCGGCCAGGGTAAAGAGCAGCGCCGCAAGGCGCTGGCCGCCGGCGGTGATGCCGAATTCGGAGGCCTGCTTGATGGCGTTCTGCGTGTCCATGCCGGCATTGGCAAGGCCGATCACCTTGGCGCCCGAGCTTTGCGCCTGAAGCAGGAACGAGGAATAATCCGTCGTCGCCAGCGGGTGGCGCACCGCGCCCGCGACCGTGCCGCCCTGCGACTTGACGAAATTGCCGGTCTGCTCTTCCAGCGAATAGCCGAAGGCATAGTCGGCGGTCAGGAAGAACCAGCTGTCGCCGCCCTCCTTCACCAAGGCGCCGCCGGTGCCCACGGCCAGCGCATGGGTGTCATAGGCCCAGTGGAAGCCGTAGGGCGTGCATTGCGCCCCGGTCAGCTCGGTCGTGGCCGCGCCGGTGTTGACGGTGATCTTCTTCTTTTCCTGGCTCAGCGCCTGCACGGCCAGGCCGACCGACGAGGTGGTCAGCTCCATGATCGTGTCGACCTGCTCGGTATCGTACCATTGCCGGGCGATGTTCGAGGCGATGTCGGGCTTGTTCTGGTGGTCGGCGGTGACGACCTCGATGGGCGCGTCCAGCACCTTGCCGCCGAAATCCTCGACCGCCATCCGCGCGGCCTCATAGGAATACTTGCCGCCGAAATCGGCATAGACCCCGGACTGGTCGTTCAGGATGCCGATCTTGACCTTGCCGTCCGAGACTTCGGCCAGGGCGGGCGTGGCAATAAGGCCGACCGCAGCGGTCGACAGCAGAAACTTTCGCATAATGTCCTCCCAAAGGCGCATCCCTTCCACCGGCCGACTTTGCCTGCCGGGTGGGAATGCTGTCCTGTTACCGTCAGGCGCGACTCCATCCCGCGCCCTCCCGGACCGAACGATGCCGGCAATTCGGTTTTGACACAAGTGTTCAGATAGGTTTAATTTCTTACAGGGTATGTGCGTTTTCGAACAGATGGCCAATCTCAGCTGGGACGATCTGCAATTCTTTCTGGCGGTTGTGCGCGAAGGCCAGCTTTCGCGCGCCGCGCGGCACCTGGGCACCTCGCATGTCACCGTCTCGCGCCGCATCGACCGGCTGGAGCAGGCGCTGAACACCCGCCTGTTCGAGCGCAATCCCCGCGGCTATGAGCCGACCCCCGCCGGGCAGCGCCTGATCGAGGCCGCCGAGCGCATGGAGGAGGCCGCCGGGTTGATCCCACTGGAACAATCCGCCGCGCCGGGACAGGCTCGGCCGCTGCGGCTGGCCATGCCCGAGGGCTTCGGCAGCCTGTTCTCGACCCATCTGCTGCCGGCCTTCATCGCGCGCTTCCCGCTGATCTCGCTGGAACTCATCACCATGCCGCAGGTGCTGTCGCTGTCGCGGCGCGAGGCGGATATCTCGATCACGCTGGACCCGGTGACGAGCGGTCCCTATCGCTCGGAACGGCTGGTGGACTATACCCTGCATCTTTACGCCACGCGGGCGCATCTGCGCAGCCTGCCGCCCATCGCCGGTCCCGAAGATCTGCGCCAGTTGCGTTTCATCGGCTATATCGAGGAGATGATCTTCGCCCCCGGCCTCGACTATCTGGGCGAGATCCATCCCGCGATCCGGGCCAGCGTGAAAAGCTCCAGTATCTTCAATCAGTTGGCAGCGGTGCGCAACGGGCTGGGGATCGGCGTCCTGCCCTGGTATGTCGCCGCGAAATACCCCGAGCTGCAGATCGTGCTGCCCGACCGGGTCCGGCTGACCCGGACCTATTGGCTGACCTGCCATCGCGACCTGCGCATGATGCAATGGGTGCGCGCGGTGATCGGCTTTCTGTCGGCCAGCCTGGCCGAGCGCGGCCACGAGCTGTCCCGCCCGCCGGATCATGCCGGGCCGGGCTGAGGCCCGAGGCGGTTTCGCGCCCCGGCCGGGCCGGGCGCAGGCAAGGCGATGCGGCGCCTGGCCTGCCCACCGGCCTTGCGCCCCGGTGGTGGCTTTCCCTGGCGGGATCGGAGCGGGACGACCATCGCCGCCCTGCCCCGCTTGCCCGCCAGCGCCACCAGATCCCTAGCTAGTCGTAAAGCCCGGCGAAGCGGTCGCGCAGCAGGTTCTTTTGCACCTTGCCCATGGTGTTGCGCGGCAACTCGTCCATGAACAGCACGCGCTTGGGCTGCTTGAACTTCGCCAGCCGCCCCTCCAGCGGGGCCAGCACCTCGGCCTCGGTCAGGGCGGGGCTGCCGGTCGGGACGACCACCGCCGTCACCCCCTCGCCGAAATCGCGATGCGGCAGGCCGATGACGGCGGATTCGACCACGCCGGGCAGCGCGTCGATCTCGGTCTCGATCTCCTTGGGATAGACGTTGTAGCCGCCGGTGATGATCAGGTCCTTGCCGCGGCCGACGATGTGCAGGTAGCCGCGCTCGTCGAATTTCCCCAGGTCGCCGGTGATGAAAAAGCCGTTGTCGCGCAGCTCGGCGGCGGTCTTTTCCGGCATGCGCCAATAGCCCTTGAACACGTTCGGCCCGCGCACCTCGATCATGCCGATCTCGCCCCGCGGCAGCTCGGCGCCGGTCTCGGGGTCGGTGACGACGATCTCGGTGCCGGGCAGCGGCAGACCGACGGTGCCGGCGATGCGCTCGCCGTCATAGGGGTTCGAGGCGTTCATGTTCGTCTCGGTCATGCCGTAGCGTTCCAGGATGGCATGGCCGGTGCGGGCCTGCCATTCGCGATGCGTCTCGGCCAGCAGCGGCGCCGAACCCGAGACGAACAGCCGCATGTTGGCCGTGGTCTCGGCATTCAGCATGTCGTCCTGAAGCAGGCGGACATAGAAGGTCGGCACGCCCATCAGCACGGTCGCCCGCGCCATCGCCTCGAATATCCGGTCGACGTCGAATTTCGGCAGGAAGATCATCGAGGCGCCCGAGAACAGCACCACATTGGTGGCGACGAACAGGCCGTGGGTGTGAAAGATCGGCAGGGCGTGGATCAGCACGTCCTGCGCGGTAAAGCGCCATGCCTCGCGCAGCACCTGCGCATTCGAGACCAGGTTGCCATGGGTCAGCATCGCGCCCTTGGACCGGCCGGTGGTGCCCGAGGTGTAAAGCAGCGCGGCCAGGTCGTCGCTGTCGCGGGCCACGGTGGCGAAAGCCTCGGGGGCGGCATCGGCGGCGTCGGTCAGGCTGCCCCGCTCCTCGGCGTCCAGCGTCACCATGCGGGCACCGGCGGCCTCAGCGGGCTCGCGCAGCGCCTCCTGCCGGGCGGAGTCGCAGACAAAGACCCGGGGCTCGGCATCGCCCAGGAAATAGCCGATCTCGGCGGGGGTGTAGCCGGTGTTCAGCGGCAGGAACACCGCGCCCGCCCGCAAGGTGGCGAGATAGAGGATGATCGCCTGCACCGATTTCTCGACCTGAACCGCCACCCGGTCGCCGGGCTGGACGCCGAAGGCCGCCAGCGCATTGGCCATGCGGCCGCTGCGGGCGATCAGGTCGCCATAGCGGATGCGCTCGCCGGCCTGCGTTTCGATGGCCACGGCCTCGGGATCGCTGATGCCGGCGGCGAGAAGGTCGAACAGATTGTCACTCATGAGTTGTCCCCGTGGTTCATGGGTTGGAGGCCGGCAGCGCGCGCTTGACGCTGTCCGAGGCGGCGATGGCGCTGCGTTCGGCAAAGGCTTCGTGGTTCGCCTCGATCCGGTCGAGATCGTAGAGATAGTTCACCATCAGCCCATGCGACTGCTTCAGTCCGTTGGCCGAGACATCGCCCAGGAAGTTCAGCCGCTCCAGCCGGGCGCCGTTGCCCAGGTGGAAGCGCGCCACCGGATCGACGACCCGGCCCTTGCCGTCGCGGGCGCGCAGGAAATAGGCCGCGGCGGCAGCCAGCAGCGGCGCGCGCAGGCTTTCGGCCACGGCCGGGTCCTTGTGCCAGTCGGGATCGTCCAGCACGGCAAAGGCCAGGCGCTGGTCGGCGTCGATCAGTTCCGACATCGCGTCCTTGCGCTGCTGGGCCAGCCAGGCGGCAAAGCCCGGCACCGGCGACAGCGTGACGAAGGTGCGGATGTTGGGCAGTTCCGCCTTGAGCTCCTCGACCACCTGCTTGATCAGGAAATTGCCGAAGGACACCCCGGCCAGCCCGCGCTGGGTGTTCGAGATGGAATAGAACACCGCGGTGCTGGCGCGCTCCGCCTCGATCGGCTGGCGGTCGAGGTCGAGCAGCCCCGCGACATTGTCCGGGATCTCCTCGGTCAGCGCCACCTCGAGGAAGATCAGCGGCTCGTCCACCAGCTGCGGATGGAAGAAGCCGTAGCAGCGCCGGTCGGTCGGCTGCAGGCGATTGCGCAGGTCGTCCCAGTTCTGGATGGCATGCACCGCCTCGTAGCGGATGATCTTTTCCAGGATGCTGGCGGGCGTGTTCCAGTCGATATGGCGCAGCACGAGAAACCCCCTGTTGAACCAGGATGCGAAAAGATGCGCGAAATCGCCGTCCACCCGGCGCAGCGGGGGATTGCCCTTCAGGTGGCGCAGCAGCTCCTCGCGCATCCGCACCAGCGCCGCCGTGCCGCCGGGGGCGAGGTTCAGGCGGCGGAACAGTTCCTGCCGGCGCGGCTCGGCGGCATCGTGCAGCGCCTCGATGGCCCGCCCGTCCTCGGGGTCGCGCTGCACGGCCTCCAGCGCAGCGCGGACCGCCGCCGGATCGGGGCCGAAGCGGTCGGCGAGGTTTTGCAGGAAGGCCAGCCGCGTCACCTCATCGGCATCCTCGAAGGCGGCAAGCAGGCCCTGCGCGATGGCCACGCCCGAAGCCTCGCCCCGCCGCGACAGCAGCGCCTCGCCCAGTTCGCACAGGTCGGGCGCCTCGGTGGCAGTGCCCGCGCCCCGCCGCCCAAGCAGGCGGCGGCCGCGCTCTGTCAGCACCTCGAACAGCTCGCCCAGAAAGGCCGGGCGGCTGGGGCGCGGGGTCTCGACGGTCTTGATCATTTCGGGCCTCCGAAAAGCGGGTGGCCTGCCGGGATCATCCCGGCAGCACGACGAAGATCAGCCACAGCACGACCGGAGCGACCAGCGTCACCAGCGCACCATAGCTCAGCAGTTTGCGGAAAAAGACCTGACGGTCCACCCCGCGCGCATTGGCCAGGACCAGGGCGCCGTTGGTCGAGAACGGGCTGACATCGACGATGGTCGAGGCGACGGCCATGCCTGCGATGAAGCCGATGGCGCCCACGCCCGTATCGCCTTGCAGGAAGGGCACCGCCAGCGGGATCAGCGAGCCCAGCACCGCCGTGGACGAGGCGAAGGCCGAGACGACCGCGCCGATCAGGAACAGCATCAGCGCCGCCAGCAAGGGCGAGGCCATGCCCGCCACGCTGTCGCCGACGAAATCGATGGTGCCCATGTGTTCCAGCACCGCGACATAGGTGGAAACGCCGGTGATCAGCATGATCTCGGGCCAGGCCACCTGCGCCATGGCGCGTTTCTGCATGGTCGGGTTCCACAAGGCCAGGCCCAGACCGATGGTCAGCGAGACGAACCCGATGTCGAGGTTGAAGGCCAGCACCAGCACGGCCAGCAATGCCAGCCCGGCCAGCGTGACGATCTGGTAGAGCGTGCCGTCGGGCTGGTCGCCCTCGTCCACCTCGGCGACGAGGCGGTTCGATTCGCCGCCGCCCTCCTCGCCGATGCGGCGGCTCAGCGCCTCGGCCTCGCTGTCGCCGAAGATCTGCGGGCCGGTGGCCGGGCGGGCGATCTCGACATGCGGCACCGCGACAGGCTCGATCCGGTCCTGCCGCGCCTGCATCAGCTTGCGTCCGCCCAGCATCATGAACAGCAGAAGCGCCACCGCCGCGTTGACGAAGAAGCTGGCGGCAAAGGTGGTCATGGGCGACAGCGGCAGCCCGGCCTTGGCCACGACGCCGTTGGTGATGCCGCCATAGATGCTGATCGGCGAAAAGCCCCCGGCCTGCGCGCCATGCACCACCATCAGGCCCATGAGCAGCGGCGAGATCTGGTAGCGGAACGCGAAGCCCAGCGCGATGGGTGCCACGATGGCAACGGCGCCGGGGCTGACCGCGCCCACCGCGGTCAGGACGGCCGAGATGCCGAACATGATCCACGGGATCGCGCCGATGCGGCCCTTGACGGCGCGCACGGCCATGCGCACCAGCCAGTCGATGGTGCCGTTGTTCTGCGCCAGGGCGAACAGCCAGGTGATGCCGACCAGCGTCAGGAACAGGCCGCTGGGGAAACCGGCGATGATCTCCTTGGCGGCCTGCCCGGCCAGCAAGGTGCCGACCAGGAAGGCGCCGACATAGGCCAGCACGCCCATGTTGATCGGCCAGATCGTGGCGACGACGAACATCGCCGCCAGCGCGTAGATTGAAAACAGATGCGGGGTCATGCGCGGCTCCTCTCCTTGCAATCTCCTGTGGCCGACAAGGCGGCCGTCGATTCCCGCGCCCTCCTCCGGCACGCGAATCCTCACCCGGCTGTTATACGTTTCCTCTTGTCTGTTGTATATATCAAATCCGAACATGGATAAATGCATGGAACCCGCTTATCTTTCGGGCAGATATCCGAAGGAGGCTTCCCATGGCGACGATCCCCAACACGCTGCGCATCCGCAACGCGCTGGAAAACGCCATCGTGGAGGGCAAGTATCCGCCCGGCGCCCGGCTGGACCCCGAGGCGCTGGAGCGGGAATTCGAGGTCTCGCGCACCCCGATCCGCGAGGCGCTGCACCAGCTGGAAGCCTCGGGACTGGTCCGGGTGGTGCCCAAGCGCGGCACCTTCGTCACCGAATGGAGCGCGGGCGAGCTGGCCGAGCGATTCGAGGTCATGGCCGAGATCGAGGCGACCTGCGGCCGCCTTGCCGCCCGCCGCATCACCGAGGCGGAGATGGCCGATTTCGAGGCCGTCCACGAGGCATGCCGCCAATTGGCCGAGGCCGGCGAGGTCGAGGCCTATTACGCCCGCAACTCGGATTTCCACCATTGCATCTATCGCGCGACCCACAACGCCTTCCTGGCGCAAGAGGCGGCGCGGCTGCATGCCATGCTGCAACCCTATCGGCGCATGCAGCTCAAGGTGCGCAACCGGATGATGCGGTCATTCGCCGAACATGACGCGGTGGTGGCGCGCATCCGTGCCGGCGACGGCGAGGGCGCGGCCCAGGCGCTGCGCACCCATGTCATCGTGCAGGGCGACCGTTTCCACGACCTGATCGCGGCCTTGCGGCAAGGGGACTGACGGGCGCCAGACGGCATCCTGCGGGAAAACTCCTCTGGCGCATCGGGCCGAAGGGATGGGATAAAGGCCCGGGACAGGCCGATGGGGGTGCCGATGCGCTATTTCGACTTCAGCACCTGGCAGGGGGTTCTGACCACCCTGCTGGGCCTTGCGCTGTTCACGCTGATCGGCGTGGGCATCCGGGTGCTGATGCTGCTGACCATCCAGCAGCGCCAGCAGCGCATGAACCGCCAGATCAACGAACGCCTGCGCACGCTGATCGCCGCCTACAAGGTGCTGGGCGGCTCGTTCACCGGCGAGTTGCTGGTCGATCCGACCCATCTGCGCGACCTGCGGCAGCGCGCGCAAGAGGCGGGGGACGAGGAAGCCGCCGGCTCGGATCGCGCAAGGCGCATCCGCGACGCGGTCGAGGCGGCGCTTTCGGACATCATCCTGCTGGGCACCGAGGAACAGGTCCGCCTGGCCAGCCGCGCCGCCACCGAGATGGCCGCAGGACGGCCGATCCATACCGCCGAACTGGTCGTCTCGCTGCGCGATTTCATCCGCAAGGCGCTGGACCTGGGTCCGGTGCCCGGCGACGTGACCATCCCCTCGCAAGGTCCGACGCGGCAATCGGGCGGCTCGTCCAGGGGCGGGCGCGGCGAAGGCGGCAGCAAGGGCGGCGGCGGTGGAGGCGGCGGTGGCGGCGGCATGGGTGGCGGCGGTGGCATGGGCATGGGAATGGGGCTTGGCCTTGGCCGCCATGCCGACGACGCCCCGTCCTGAGACGCCGGAAACGCCCCGCTTGCGATGCGGCATCGATCCTGCGATCCTGCCGCCATGACCGGGGATCTGCATATCCTGCGCCAGCACGTCCTGCTGACGGCGCGGCTGTTTCGGAACTACGGCGCGGTGCTGGCCGCCACATGGCTGGCGGGCATGCTGCTCGGCACGCTCCTGATGATGCTGGCGGTCGAGATCGGCTTTGTCGACCGGCTGGCCGGGCTGATCGCGCTGGTGCCGGTGATCCTGCTGCAACTGGTGCTGTTCGTCGCCATGTTCGTCATCCTGCGCGACGGGCTGCCGGTGCTGCGCTTTCGCTCAAGGCGCCGTCGCAGGGCGCCCGCCGACGGGGAAACCTCCGACGAGGCCCAAGGCCAGCCCGGCATCGGCATGCTGGCCGGGGCGCTGCTGGCGGCGCTGATCCCGTTCTATGGCTATTATGCCGGCTGGGGCCTTTTGGGAAACACGCTGCGGGATTACTCCAAGGCTTTCCTGTCGACCTCGATGGAGCGGATCGACTTCTCGGCGGTTTCGCCCGAGCCCCAGCCGACCGCGCTGGAGGTGCAAAGCACGCTTTGGGTCATGGTCGCCGTGCTGCTGATCTGGGCGATCCGGCGCGGCGCCAAGGCCATGCACAAGCGCAGCGAGGCCGGGATCTGGCCGCTGCTGGTCGTCGCCTGCGAGGCAAGCTGGGCGGTGCTGGGCCTTTACGTCATCTCGGGCTGGCAGGCGGGGTTCATCGAATGGCTGGCCGGCCTGCCCTCGCCCGCCGAGCTGTGGCGGAACCTGGCCCCGCCCGCCTCGGCCGAGGTCGTCGATGCCGCAAGGCGCCCGGTGGACTGGGCGCCCGTATTCCAGCCCGGCCCCTGGCTCGTGGCGCTGTTCTGGTATGCGCTGCTGCCGCTGATCTGGTTCAACCTCGGCGCCATCGTCTATGGCCATGACCTGAACCTGATGGCCGAGGAGACGCGCCGCTCGGCCGGCAGGGTCGTGGAGCGCTGGCAGGCATTGCCGAAGCCGCTGACCGACTTCATCGGCCATTTCTGGGCCGGGCTTGTGAAACGCTGGCACGCGGTCGCGAACGGCGTGCTGCTGGCCGGGTCGGCGGGCTTTGCGCTGACCGTCTCGGTGCTGGTGCTGTGGCGGCTGGCCGATTGGGCCGGCCGCTGGGCCTGGATCGGGCTGGCCGAACTGATCGGGCCGCAAGACCTGAGGGTCTGGCAGGTGGCGCAATATCCGCTGGGCCTGCTGTTCGGTGCGCCGGGCCAGCCGCAGCAGGGCGTGGTGGTCTGCGTCCTGCAATTCTGCATCCTTGCCGCCGGGCTGGAGCTGGCCGGGCGCGCCCAGGCGGAAAAGGCAGCTATTGCAGGTCGCGCAGAACCGGCTTGACCGCGAATTCCAGCGCCTCGGGCCGCGTCCCCCAGGCCGAGACGCGCAGCCGCGCACCCTTCAGCAATTCGGAGGGCACCAGGAAAAGCTGGTCCGACAGGAACTCCTGCCCGTCCGGCGGCGCGTCGTAGGGGATGGGGTTGCAGCGCCCCTTGTTCTCGCCGTCGGGGGAAAGCACCCGAACGGCACCCTCGGAATCGGCGCTGATCAGCGGCAGCCAGACCCGATCCGCCGCGTCGCGCAGGCTGAGGTCGCAGCCGGCCCAGCCCTGCCGCGCCGCCTCGGGACCGCGCAGCGCCAGACGGACCAGCACCAGCGCCCGCTCGGACAGGTTGGGCGCGCTTCCCGCCCAGACCTGATCGACCCGGACATGCACGCCGCGCAGTTCGGCCCCCGCCTCGCCAGCCTGCGACACGGTCCATTCCCGGGCACGGCGCATGTCGGTGATCTCGGTCCAGCCCCCGACCACCACGTTGGCGAGCAGCAGGACTGCGGCAATGATTACCCAAAGCAGATGTTTCATGGCTCGAACCGGATGATCGGCTGGCTGCCCCCTGCCGGCTCCGGCGGGGCAAGATGCAGGGCGCTGTCGAAAACCGCGGTGAAGCTGTTGTTCACCACCAGCTCGCCGCCCGCGACCTCGTCCGGCGGCAGTTCGAAAACGGCGATGGCACGCCCGGTCAGGCCGGGCTGGAACCAGTGGCTGTCGAGCCCGCGGGGGATGTCCTGGGCACGCCTGGACAGCGCATAGCGCCGCCCGCTCGCGCCCTGCCAAGAGGCATCGATGCGCTGCGAGACGATGGTCGCCTCGACCTCGATCTCGGCGATCAGGAAGACGCCGTCGGTGTCGTGCACGAACTCGGTGCCGAAGCGGGAAAAGGCGATGCGGTCGGCCAGGCGCGCGCCGGAAAAGCGGGCGCGAAAGCTGCGCGCCTCGCCCGTCCCGCCCGCCGCGACATGGCTGCGGAACGGCTGCACGGTGCTGTTGTAATCCGGCGCGGTCTGCATCATCGCGCCCAGCAGGGCGGCGCCGGCCAGCACGATGGCGATGCTGCCCCCCCGGATCATGGCGCCCCCTCGGGCACGACGGACATGCGGGCGGCGGGCTGAAACAGCAGCCAGCTCGACTTGCCGTAAAGATTGTCCTTGAGCTTGAAGATCTGCCGGTGGAAGGTCAGCGAGACCGGCCCGGGCCGCCAGTCCGGCGGAACCTGCCAGACCAGCGTGACCCGCTCGGCCAGGCGCGGATGCAATTGCGCCAGCGGCGCGCCGTCGCGGTCCAGGATCACCTCGGGCTCGGGCCAGGCGGCGCCACCGGCGGCAAGCTCGGGCGGATGCGGCGGAAAGCCGAAGACGGCGATCTGGCTTTCTCCGGTCAGGTTCAGCAGCCGCGCGCGCATCAACAGGCGGGCGGGCTCGCCCTCCTGCCCGGGCGGGACCAGCGACAGCGACAGCGGGGTCAGTTCGACCCGGCCCAGATCGACCGGCTCGCCGGGGACGATCCGGGGCAGTTCCTGCGGCGCCCGCACCTCTTCGACCTTCAGCCACAGGCCGAGCAGCACCGCGGCCGCAACCCCGATCGAGGCGGCCATGCGCACCCTCAGACGCCGCAGCAACGAGGCATGTCGCTTTCCCGTCATGCGGGAATTAAGGCCCGCCGGCCCCTGGCGCACAAGATCCGGCCGCTTCCGGTCGGCGGATTCCGGCCGGAACGCAAGGGCAAGCCGGGGCAGCCCGTCATCTGCCACGGTGCCATGCAGAGGTCGTGGGGCGCGCATGGCGATGTCGCCGGCCGCTCGACGGCAGATGCGGATCGCCCACCCGGGCGCGTTCGGGTTCGCGACGTGGATGCACATGCCTCCCTGACCCGGGATCGGCGATTGCCGGCTCGCCATCCCGTCCGGTCCTGCGAAGGTGACATGGAGGTGTTTCAGCCATCGGTTATCCTTCCCGCGCGCCGCCATCCGCTTCAGAATGGCCCGGCACCACGTCACGGAGCGTCCCGAAGGAAGGTCGAAATGCCGCAACAGGAAACCATCGTCTCCGCGCCGGAACTGACGCTGGACATCACGCCCGAGGCGGCCGAGATCCTGCGCGCCTCGGACCTGCTGTCCGGCCGGCCGCGCACCATGCCGGTCCATGCGACCTATTTCGACACCCCCGCACAGGACCTGGCCGCGGCCGGCTTCACGCTGAGCCTGACCGAGACCGGGGGCGAGACCGGCGATCAGCGCCTCCAGACCGTCAAGGCCACCGGCAGCACCGCCGATCTGTTCCTGCTGCCCGAATGGCGGCAGACCGTGACGGGCGACAGGCCGGTGCTGGACGACCACACGCCGGTTCCCGCGCTGCTGGGGGCGAAGATCGCGGATATCGGCCCGCTGTTCGAACTGCGCGTCATGCGGCATGTCTGGACCCTGCCCGGGCAGGGCGCCAGCATCGAACTGGCGCTGGATCAGGGCGAGATGACGGCCGCCGACCGCCGCGCGATGCGTTGCGCGATCCGGCTGGCGCTGCGCGACGGCCCGCCTGCGGCGCTTTACGCGCTCGCACGCCGGCTGGACGAGATCGCGCCGCTGCGCCTGGCCGCCCAGACCGAGGCCGAGCACGGCTTTCGGCTGCTGGGGCCGGTGCTGCACATGCACAAGGCGGCGCCGGTCGCCCTGCGCCGCGACATGGTGGCGGCGGACGGGTTTCGCCTGATCGGAAGCGCCTGCCTGCGGCAGTTTCGGCTCAACGAGCCGCTGATCGGCCCCGGCAATCCCGAGGCCGTGCATCAGGCGCGGGTGGCGCTGCGCCGGCTGCGCTCGGCCTTTGCCATCTGCAAGCCGATGCTTCAGGACGAAGAGGCCGGCCGGCTGAACCGGGAAACCCGCTGGCTGGCAGGCATGCTGGGCGAGGCGCGCGACCTGGACGTGCTGCGCATGCGCTGCCGGTCCGAGGCGCTGCGCGCCCGTCTGGAGCCGGCGCGCATGGCCGCCTATGCCCAGGCGCAAGCGGCGCTGGAATCGCGCCGGGCGCGGTTGCTGATGCTGGATCTGGGGGAGTATCTCGCCATCGGCCCCTGGACCGCGCTGCCCTCGGCGGCCGAGATCCGCGACCTGCCGCTGCGGGAATTCGCGGCCGCCGCCCTCGACCGCTTTCGCCGCAAGGTCAAGAAGGACGGCATCGACCTTGCCGATCTCGGCGACGAGGCCCGGCACGAATTGCGCAAGGACGCCAAGAAGCTGCGCTATGCCGCGGAGTTCTTTGCGCCGCTCTTCGCGGAAAAGCGCCGCAAGCGCCGGGCCGCGCGCTTCCTTGCCGCGCTGGAGGCGTTGCAGGACCGCATGGGCGCGCTGAACGATCTGGTGAGCGCGCCGGAACTGGTCGAACGGCTGGGCCTTGCCGGCGATCCCAAGGCCGCCGCGCTGCTGGGCACGAAACGCGACAAGCGCACGCAGATCGAGGCCGCCGCCGAGGCGCATGACGCCTTCGTCGATGCCAAGCGCTTCTGGCGCTGAGGGCGGCAGCCCTGCGCTGGCCTACCCGGCCAGAAGCTCGCCCGGTGTGATCGCGGCGATCCCCAGCGCCTCGCCCACCGGCGGCGAGGTCAGCTGCCCCTCATGCGTGGCCAGGCCCCCACGCAGATGCGCATCGTCGGCCAGCGCGCGGCGCCAGCCCTTGTCGGCCAGGGACAGCAGGAAGGGCAGCGTGGCATTGCCCAGCGCCTGGGTCGAGGTCCGCGCCACCGCGCCCGGCATGTTGGCGACGCAGTAATGGATCACGCCGTCCACTTCGTAGATCGGGTCCTGGTGGGTGGTCGGCCGCGAGGTCTCGAAGCAGCCGCCCTGGTCGATGGCGACATCGACCAGCACCGCGCCGCGCGGCATGGTCGCCAGTTGCGCCCGCGACACCAGCTTCGGCGCAGCCGCGCCCGGCACCAGCACCGCGCCGACCACCATGTCGGCGCCCTGGATCAGCTCGGCGGTCGCCGCCGCGCTGGCATGCTGGGTGGTCAGCTTGCCCATGAACAGATCGTCCAGCCAGGACAGCCGCGGCAGCGAGCGGTCCATCACCGTCACGTTGGCGCCCATGCCGACCGCGACCCGCGCCGCCGCCGCGCCGACCACGCCGCCGCCGATGATCAGCACATTGGCCGGCCGGACCCCCGGCACCCCGCCCAGCAGCACGCCGCGTCCGCCATTGGCCTTTTGCAGCGCCCAGGCGCCGACCTGCGGCGCCAGCCGCCCCGCCACCTCGGACATCGGCGCCAGCAAGGGCAGCCCGCCGCGCGCATCGGTGACCGTTTCATAGGCGATGGCGGTCACGCCCGAGTTCAGCAGATCGCGCGTCTGCGCCGGATCGGGCGCCAGGTGCAGATAGGTGAACAGCACCTGCCCGCGCCGCAGCATGGCGCGTTCGACGGCCTGCGGTTCCTTGACCTTCACGATCAGGTCCGCCTCGGCAAAGACCGCGGCCGCGTCCGGCGCGATCCGCGCCCCGGCGGCCAGATAGTCCTCGTCCGCAAAGCCGGCACCAAGCCCCGCGCCGGTCTCGACCAGCACCTGGTGGCCATGCACGACGGCCTCGGCCGCGGCGGCAGGCGTCAGGCCGACGCGAAATTCCTGCGGCTTGATTTCCCTGGGGCAGCCGATCTTCATTCCCTTCTCCTCCCGCTGGTTTCAAGGCTCCTGGCACCAGTCTGACATTGCCGTTTCGCAAGGTGCTGCGAAACTGCCCCCGGGCAAGCGGGCGCAACGAGACAGGATCCTCCGGTCGACCAGAAGAATCGAAGAATCTTCCGCCGTCAAGAAAATGGGCGCAAGCATCCGCCGCAGCGGCATTCGGTGCCACGATTGCCCATCGGGTGCATTGCATATATACGCATTCCCGAATATGTCTTGAGGCTGCCGCAAGCGACGAACAGCAGGGGGGAGCAGTCGATGATCCACGCCTCGGGGGTGGCAGGGTTCCGCAAGGCGCGGTCGGGCTGGGCGCACCATGTCCCTGCCGGCCCGGCAAGGCGCGAACGCCGCTCATGGCCGTGCCGGGACAGGAGGAAATGTCGCGAGCGGCTCCATCGCCCTTTCGCCGTCCCCTTCCATCATCGGGGCGCCGGGTCGTGAGGCGGGGCGCAGCCATCGCCGCCGCGCTGGCGGTGCTTGCGCTTGGCGCGGGCTATGCCGTCCTGCGCCTGCTTCCCATGGAATACGACGATCTTCCCGGCACCGATCCGCGGGTCTGGGTTCATCTGCCTGCCGCTCTGCGCGGCTTCGAGCTGCCCGGGCATTGCGCGCCGCCACGCTATTCGCGGCATTTCCTGGAATGCGGCGGGGTATGCGGGCACCAGGTCTCGATCCGCTTCGGCAGCCGCACCGTGACCGAGGATCGGGCGGCGGAACTGGCTGCGCGCGCCGGCGCCGCGACCGGCGCGACCGAAGCGCTGGCGGCAAAGACCGCCCCCTTGGCGCCGGATTGTCCGGGCTGGCGGCTGGACCTGTCTTTCGACACCCGCGCATCCCAAGGCGGGGCCGCACCATGAGGCACAACACGGGCGCCCCCGCAGCATCCGGCGTCGATCCGGCGCCGTCGGGCCTGGTCGCAGCGACCAGGGCGATACGAGGGATCGACCGCAGATGCGCCTGATCCACCGCCTGCCCCTCCTGCAATGGGCGCGCGGCTATGGCGGGGCGGTGCTGGGCGCCGACCTGCTGGCCGCGGTGATCGTCACGATCATGCTGATCCCGCAAAGCCTGGCCTATGCCATGCTGGCCAACCTGCCACCCGAGGTCGGGCTTTACGCCTCGATCCTGCCGCTGGTCGCCTATGCGGTCTTCGGCACTTCGCGGGTGCTGGCGGTCGGGCCGGTGGCGGTGGTCTCGCTGATGACCGCCTCGGCCATCGGGCCGGTGGTTCAGGCCGGGCTGGCCGATCCGCTGGACGCCGCCGTCGGGCTGGCGCTGCTTTCGGGCGCGATGCTGGTGGCGGCGGGCATCTTCCGGCTGGGGTTCCTGGCGAATTTCCTGAGCCATCCGGTGATGTCGGGCTTCATCACCGCCTCGGGCATCCTGATCGCGGCCGGGCAGGTCCGGCACCTGCTGGGGGTGGGCGGCGGCGGCGCGACCCTGCCCGAGATCCTGCCCTCGCTCTGGGGTGCCCTGCCGCAGACCAATCCATGGACGCTGGCCATCGGCACGGGCGCGCTGGCCTTTCTCCATGCGGCGCGGCGCTGGGGCAAGCGCGGGCTGATGCGGGCCGGGCTGCCCGGCTGGCTGGCCGACATGCTGGCGCGGGCGGCGCCGATCCTGGCCATCGCGGCAACCATCGCGCTGGCCAAGGCGCTGGAGCTGGGGGGCAAGGGCGTGGCGCTGGTCGGCACCATCCCGCAGGGCCTGCCCCGGCTGGCGCTGCCGGGGCTGTCGGCCGAATTGCTGGTGGCACTGGCGCCGGCGGCGCTGCTGATCTCGGTCGTGGGCTTCGTCGAGTCGGTCTCGGTCGGCCAGACGCTGGCGGCACGGCGGCGCGAGCGGATCGCACCGGACCAGGAACTGATCGGGCTGGGCGCCGCCAATATCGCGGCGGGGCTCAGCGCGGGCTATCCGGTGACGGGGGGCTTTGCGCGCTCGGTGGTGAATGACGACGCGGGCGCGCAGACGCCGGCGGCGGGGATATTTACCGCCATCGGCATCGCGCTGGCCGCGCTGTTCCTGACGCCGCTGCTGGCCGACCTGCCGCAGGCGGTGCTGGCGGCGACGATCATCCTGGCCGTGCTGTCGCTGGTAGATCTGCGTGCCATCCGCCGGGTGCTGGACTATTCCCCGCGCGATTTTCTGGCCATGGCGGCAACCATCCTGGTCACGCTGCTTGTAGGGGTCGAGCCGGGCATCAGCGCCGGGGTGGTGCTGTCGCTGGTCATGCAGCTTTACCGCAGCTCGCGGCCGCATTCCGCCGTCGTGGGCCAGGTGCCGGGGACCGAGCATTTTCGCAACATCGACCGCCACCGGGTGCTGGTCTGGCCCGAGATCCTGTCGCTGCGCGTCGACGAAAGCCTGTATTTCGCCAATTCGCGCTTTCTCGAAGATCGCATCGCCGCGCTGGTGGCCGAGCATCCCCGCGTCCGCCACGTCGTGCTGATGTGCCCGGCGGTGAACGATATCGACGCCAGTGCGCTGGAAAGCCTTGAAGAGATCAACCGCCGCCTGGCCGAAAGCGGGGTCAAGCTGCATCTCTCCGAGGTCAAGGGGCCGGTGATGGACCGGCTGCATCGCAGCGATTTCCTGCGCCACCTGTCGGGCAAGGTCTTCCTGAGCCAGCACGAGGCCATTTGCCGCCTGCGCCGCGAACTGGGCCCGGACGCGGCCCCCGAACAAGAGATGGGACCGGGCTGCCGGCGGGACGGGGTCTTGGGCGGATAGACCCGCGGGCCGGCCCCGGCCTTGAATACCTACGGTAATGCGAACATATCGTCATGGCACCGTCGAGAACCGAGGTCGAGCATGTCCGGCACCGATATCCAGATCGCCTGCACCGCTTGCGGCGCGACGAACCGCCTGCCGCCCGGGCGCGACCCGCGCGAGGCGCGCTGCGGCAAATGCCGCGCGGCCCTGTTTTCCGGACAGCCCGCCGATGTGGACGGGGCGATGTTCCAGCGCCAGGTCGGGCGCAATTCGATCCCCGTGCTGGTCGATGTCTGGGCGCCCTGGTGCGGCCCCTGCCAGATGATGGCGCCGGAATTCGCCCGCGCCGCCGCCATGCTGGAGCCCGGAATGCGGCTGATCAAGCTGAACTCCGAGGCCGAGCCGCAGGCCGCTGCCACCCTGGGCATCCGCGGCATCCCGACGCTGCTACTCTATCGCGGCGGGCGCGAGATCGGGCGGCAGTCCGGCGCCATGGACGCCGCCTCGATCGCCGGCTGGGCGCGCGCGCAACTGCGCGGCTAAGGCCGGGGCGGTTGCCCGCACCGTCCGCTTGGCTATGCTGGGGACCGGACGGAAACGCGCGAGGACAGCATGGGCCAGTTGATCGACGGCGTCTGGCATGACGAATGGTATGACACCGACAGCAGCGGCGGGCGCTTCCACCGCAGCGTGACCGCCTGGCGCAACTGGATCACCCCGGACGGCAGTCCCGGCCCCAGCGGCAGGGGCGGATTCGGCCCGGAAAGCGGGCGCTATCACCTCTATGTCTCCTATGCCTGCCCCTGGGCGCATCGCACGCTGATCTATCGCGCGATCAAGGGGCTGGCGCCGCATATCGACGTCTCGGTCGTGCATCCCGACATGCTGTCCGAGGGCTGGACCTTCGCCACCGACTTCCCCGGCGCCACAGGGGACGGGCTGTTCGGCCTGCCCTTTCTGCGCAACATCTACCTGAAGGCGGACCCGAAAACCTCGGGCCGGGTGACGGTGCCGGTGCTGTGGGACAAGGCGCAGGGCACCATCGTCAGCAACGAAAGCGCCGAGATCATCCGCATGTTCAACACGGCCTTCGACGGGCTGACCGGCAACGGCGACGATTATTGCCCGGCCGAGTTGCTGGACCGGATCGATGCGATGAACGAGCGCCTCTACGACCGCGTGAACAACGGCGTCTACAAGGCGGGCTTCGCCACCACGCAGGCCGCCTATAACGAGGCCGTCGGGCCGCTGTTCGAGACGCTGGACTGGCTGGAGCACCACCTGGCCGCGAACCGCTATCTTTGCGGCGAGCGCATCACCGAGGCGGACTGGCGGCTGTTCACCACCACGCTGCGCTTCGATCCGGTCTATCACACGCATTTCAAATGCAACCGGCGCTGGCTGCGCGAATACCCAAACCTCTGGGGCTGGACGCGAGAGCTTTACCAATGGCCCGGCGTGGCCGAGACGGTGCATCTCGACCATATCGTGCGGCACTACCATTACAGCCATGACACGATAAACCCGTATCGCATCATCCCGATCAATCCGCTGATCGACTGGCACGAGCCGCACGGCCGGGGCTGAGACAAGGCGTCGCGGGGCTTTCCTAGAGTTTCTCTCTGGATTGACAAGCCCTGCTGGCGGCGTATTCCTTTTCCCGCCGGCCCGTATTGGCCGGAGACTTGCCGCGATGCCCTTCCGGCCGGCGCGATCCGCCGCCACCGGACCCGCACCACGACAAAATGCTGGGGAAAGGCCGATGCTGGCACCGTTTCTCATCATGCTGCGCGAGGGGCTGGAGGCGGCCCTGATCGTCGGCATCATCGCCGGTTATCTGCGCCAGACCGGCCGGCGCGCCTGGCTGCCCGCGATCTGGGTCGGCGTGTTCCTTGCCGTCGCCATGTCGCTTTTCGCCGGCGCGGCGATCCAGCTGATCAGCAGCGGCTTCCCGCAAAAGACGCAGGAACTGTTCGAGGCGGTGATCGGGCTTGTCGCCGTGGCGGTGCTGGTCGGCATGGTGTTCTGGATGCGCCGGGCCGCGCGCTCGATCAAGGCCGAGCTGCATTCCGGCATCGACGAGGCGCTGGCGCATCGGGGCGGCGCCGGCACCTGGGCGCTGATCGGCATGGTCTTTCTGGCCGTGGCGCGCGAGGGGCTGGAATCGGTGTTCTTCCTGCTGGCGATATTCCAGCAAAGCCGGGACGGCGCGGCGCCCATCGGCGCGCTTCTGGGCGTGATCGTCGCCATCGGCGCCGGCTGGGGCATCTATGCCGGCGCGCTGCGGCTGGACCTGCGCCGCTTCTTTCGCTGGACCGGGGTGTTCATCCTGCTGGTGGCGGCGGGGCTGCTGGCCGGCTCGGTCCGCGCGCTGCACGAGGCCGGGCTGTGGAACGGCTTGCAGGACCGGGTCTATGACCTGAGCCTGACCCTGCCGGAATCCGGCCCGCTGGGCACCGTGCTGTCCGGCCTTCTGGGCTATCGCGAGGCCCCCACGCTGGGCGAGGCGCTGGTCTGGGGCGTCTTCCTGGCGGTGACGCTGGTGCTTTTCCTCAGGCCGCAGGCAGAACCCCTGCCCGCCCGGCCGCAGACTGCGGGGCGCAAATGACTTCACCCTCGAAAGGCATTTACCTGGCGATCGCGGGCGCGGCCGTGCTGGCCGTCGCGGGCGGCGCGGCCTTCTGGTATGCGACGCAGCGGAATGCCGGCACGCAGACCGCGGCGGACCAGCTGGTGACCGTGAACGCCACCACTTGCGAGCCCGATGCCATCACCGTGCCCGGCGGACGGCGCAGCTTCGAGATCGTGAACGCCAGCGACCGCCCCATCGAATGGGAGATCCTGAACGGCGTCATGGTGGTGGCCGAGCGCGAGAACATCGCACCCGGCTTCCGCTCTACGCTGGAGGTGCAACTGGCGCCGGGCGAATACGCCATCACCTGCGGCCTGCTGTCGAACCCGCGCGGCACGCTGACCGTGACGCCGTCGGACGAGGCCGCGGCCGCCGCCTCGGAAGTCACGCTGCGCAAGTTCCTGGGACCGCTGTCGGAATACCGCGTCTATCTGGTCATGCAGGGCAATGCCGCGGTCAAGGCCGCCGAGGCGCTGCGCGACGCCATCACTGCGAACGATCTGGAGGCCGCGCGCGAGGCATGGCACCAAGCCCGCCTGCCCTATCGCCGCATCGAGCCGCTGGCCTATCGCTTTTCGGACCTGGAAGAGCGCATCGACGCCCGCGCCGCCTATCTGGCCGGTCGCGAGCAGGACCCCGCCTTCATCGGCTATCACCGCATCGAATACGGGCTTTTCGCGGAAAACCGCACCGAGGGGCTGGCGCCCTTTGCCGATGCGCTGGTCGCAGACCTGACCGAACTGGCCGCCCGGCTGAAACAGGCGCCGCTGGATCCCGGCCTGCTGATCGAGATGCCGGGCGAAAGCGCGCTTCAGATCGCGCAGGGCCAGATACCGCAGGGCGAGAACCTTTATGCCGGAAACGACTTGCAGGATCTTGCCGCCAGCCTTGAGGGGATCGGCAAGCTGGCCGGCCTGTTGCGGCAGGTCGTGGCCGGGGTCGATCCGGCGCTGGACAAGGTGATCGAACAGGACATGCAGGCGGCCGAGGCGCATCTTGCCGCCATCGCGGCCGAAGCGCACCCGACCTATGGCGATGTCCCGAAAGCCGCGCGCGACGCGCTTGCCGCCGACCTGACGCGGCTTTCCGAGAGCCTGCGCAAATTGCAACCCGCCATCGGGATGAACTGACATGAACGACCAGGGCCGCCTTTCCACCACGCGCCGCGCCCTTCTGAGGCAGATCGGACTGGGCGCCCTGGGCGGGACCATCGCCGGCACCGTCGGCCTGCCGGCCCGGGCGCAGGAGGCCAAGACCGCGCCGCAGGTGGTCGATGCGCCGCCGGGCCATGCCGAGACCGCCGCCCAGCATGTGCCCTTCCACGGCAGGCATCAGGCGGGGATCCTGACCCCGCGCCCGGCCAGCGGCATCTTTGCCGCCTTCGACGTGGTCGTCGCCTCGCTCGACGATTTCGAGCGGATGCTGCGGCTGCTGACCGAGCGCGCCGCTTTCCTGACCCAGGGCGGCGAGGTGCCGGCCCGTGACCCCAAGCTGCCGCCCGCCGATTCCGGCCTGCTGGGTCCGGTGATCGCACCGGACAACCTGACGATCACCCTGGGGCTGGGCGCCTCGCTCTTCGACAGGCACGACTGGCTGGCGGGGCTGAAGCCGGCGCGGCTGCAACGCATGGTGCAATTTCCCAACGACGCGCTGGACCCGGCGCTGTGCCATGGCGACCTGTCGCTGCAATTCTGCGCCAACCTGCCCGACACCAACATCCACGCCCTGCGCGACATCGTGAAGAACCTGTCCGAATTCCTGGTGCTGCGCTGGATGATCGAAGGCTCGGTCCCGCCGGTTCCGCCCGCCCCCGACGGCTCGACCCCCAGCGCACGGAACTTCCTGGGCTTCCGCGACGGCTCGGCCAACCCCGATGCCAACGATGCCGCGCTGATGGAGCGCGTGGTCTGGACCCACGGCCCGAACGAGCCGGAATGGGCCCATGGCGGCAGCTACCAGGCCGTGCGCGTGATCCGCAATTTCGTCGAACGCTGGGACCGCGCGCCCCTGGCCGAGCAAGAGCGCATCTTCGGCCGCACCAAGATGACCGGCGCGCCCCTGGATGCGCCCCGGGCCAGCGAATACGACGTGCCCGACTACGCAGCCGACCCCGACGGCGCCACGACGCCGCCGGATTCGCATATTCGCCTAGCCAATCCGCGCACCCCGGAAAGCGAGCGCAACCTGATGCTGCGCCGCCCCTTCAACTATTCCCGCGGCGTGCTCAGGAATGGCCAGCTCGACCAGGGCCTGCTGTTCATCGCCTATCAGGCCGATCTGGAGGCGGGCTTCATCGCCGTGCAGAACCAGCTGAACGGCGAGCCGCTGGAGGAATATATCAAGCCGGTGGGCGGGGGGTATTTCTTCGCCCTGCCCGGCGCAGCCGTCGGGGACTATCTCGGCGCATCCCTTGTCAACGCAGCCAGGCGGAGCTGACCCGCCAAGCCGGAAATCTTACCCAAACGGGAGTTGGAAACGATGGTCGGACATTACCTGAAGACGACGGCACTGGCGCTGGCCCTGGGCGGCTGGGCCACGGGCGCCATGGCGGCGGACCCCTCGCTGGACTTGGTCGAGCCGCTGGCGGAATACAAGCTCTATGTCGCGGAAAACACCGCCAAGCTGGTCGAGGACACCACCGCCTTCACCGATGCGGTCAAGGCCGGCGACGTGGAAAAGGCCAAGTCGCTCTTTGCCCCCACCCGCACCAGCTATGAAAAGATCGAGCCCATCGCCGAGCTGTTCTCGGATCTCGACGTCTCGATCGACGCGCGCGCCGACGATTACGAACAGGCCGAGCAGGACCCGGACTTCACCGGTTTCCACCGCATCGAATACGGGCTTTGGGAACAGGGCTCGACCGAGGGGCTGGCGGAATATGCCGACAAGCTGCTGGCCGACGTGAAGGAACTCGACGCGCGCATCAACGGCCTGACCTTCCCGCCCGAAGTAGTGGTGGGCGGCGCGGCCGTGCTGATGGAAGAGGTCGCCGCCACCAAGATCTCGGGCGAGGAGGACCGCTATTCGCGCACCGACCTGTGGGATTTCGACGCGAATTTCGAGGGCGCGGAAAAGATCTACGAATTGCTGCGCCCGCTGATCGCCGAGAACGAGGCCGATTTCACCGCCAAGGTGGACGGCAATTTCGCAGCGGTGGACGAGGTGCTGGAGAAATACCGCAGCGCCGACGGCGGCTTCGTCTCTTACGAGAAACTGACCGATGCGGATCGCAACGCCCTTTCGGCCAAGGTGAATACGCTGGCCGAGGATCTTGCGACGCTGCGTGGCAAGCTGGGCCTGGGCTGATCGCCAACCGGCCGGCGAAGCGGTGCCGCCGCTTCGCCCTCGGCCCGGAATGCGGCCGGAATTTCCGAATGAAATTAGGTTTTTCAACTGGTTGAGGCGTTAGTCGAGAATTTTGTACCGAGGCTGCATTTTTCCGCTTGCACCTTCCGGCGCGCCCTCCTATACGACGCCTCACACGGGCGCCGGAGACGCCGCCCGAGACCTCCGGTGGGGCCATAGCTCAGTTGGTAGAGCGCTTGAATGGCATTCAAGAGGTCAGGGGTTCGACTCCCCTTGGCTCCACCAATTCAATCCTGAAGACAGCTGGCACCCAGCCCGAAGCAACCGCAGCAGGCCTGCGCGAAGGCCCCGATCTCGGCCAGCGCTCTGCCCGATCTCCTCTCCGGCTGGGCGAGCAGGCCCCCTGACCGCTCGCCGCGATGCCTTTCCGCCCTAACCGGCAGCCTGCTCGGATTCGATCCAGGACAGGAAAACCTGCCGCGCCTTGCGGCGGGCGGCGTCGCGCGGGGTCAGGTTGGACTGCGTCAGATAATAGTCGAACTCTTCCAGAACCGAGACCTCGGACAGTTGCACCAGCCGTCCCTCGGCCAGATCGGGACGGATCATCGCCAGCGAGCACAGCGCCACGCCCTGCCCGGCCAGCGCGGCGGCGCGCAGCAGGTTGAAATCCTCGAAAATCGCGCCGGGCATTCGCTCGGGCACCGGCTGGCCCGCCCGGTCCAGCCAGGTCCTCCAGCCCGACAGATCGGTGTCATGCAAGAGCCCGACCCCGAGCAGCCATTCCACCGACAGCTTGGGCGGGGCCGATCCGACCAGGGCCGGGCTGGCCACCGGAACGCTGCGCCCCGACAGGAAAGGCCGGGAGGAGATGGTTTCGCCGGCAGGACATGAACTGGAAAAGGTGAATGCCAGATCGGTCGTGGTGAAATCGATGTCGTGCCCGTGATGGGCATAGATCACACGCAGCTGGATTTCCGGGTGCCGTGCCCGAAAACCGGGTAGGCGAGGGATCAGCCAACAGATCGCGACCGACGGAATCGCCGCCACGACCAACGCGCCGTCCGAGGCGGCAGGCCGTGCCCGGCGGCAGGCCGCATCGATGCCGTCGAAGGCCGTCGTCAGGTCGCGCGCCAACGCCACGCCGCGCGGCAAGAGCTTCGGCACCCGCCCGCTGCGGTCGAACAAGGGAACGCCAAGCCATTGTTCCAGATGCTTTATCTGATGGCTGACCGCGGGTTGCGTGACGAACAGGCTTTCGGCGGCGGCGCGGAAGCTGCCGGTTCGGGCGATCGCCTCGAAGGCGCGCAAAGCGTTCAGCGGGGGCTGGGACATGAGTTGCAATCATGAGGAAATCTAATGAACTGATTATAAAACGTCCTTTGACGCCTGCAAAGGTCCGCCTCATCGTAAAGGAAATCTTACGCAAGGAGAGATCGATGACCGAACGCGACCGGCTTCAGAGTTTCATCGGCAATGGCGAGAAGGCGGTCCCGACCTTCTCGGCCTCCGAGATGCAGCGCCGCCAGGACGGCATTCGCGCGCATATGGCGCAGGCGGGCGTCGATGCGGCGCTGTTCACCTCCTATCACAACATCAACTATTACGCCGATTTCCTCTATTGCCAGTTCGGCCGCCGCTACGGCCTGCTCATCGACCACGACA
>NZ_JASSPE010000025.1:0-50695 GCF_030234105.1 Paracoccus sp. SSJ
TGATCCCGGCCCGCGGAAACAGGTCCGAAACAGGCATCATCGCAGAGCCGATAATGCCAAAGGCATGCTCGATCCCGTGCAATTGAAGGGTTTTGACAAAAGACTCCTCAGTCGTCATCTTCATGGCGATGGCTCCTTATCTGCGCTCGTCGCGATAGTGGTAAAACTTGTAGAGGCCCCATTGGCCGAGGCGCCGGAACGGCGTCCGCCAGCCCTCATGCGGCAATTCGTTGTTGAAGATCGGCAGGTCCGGCACCGCCTCGCCCGCCACCAGCTGCGCCATGCGCCGCCCGGCCATGGCCGAATACATCACGCCGTTGCCGCCATAGCCCAAGGCGTAGAAGGCGCCCGGCAGGTCCGGCAGCCCGGTGATGCGCGGCATCATGTCGTGGCTGACATCCACCCAGCCCCACCAGCTGTAGTCCAGCGCGATGCCGCGCAGCGCCGGGAACTTGCGGGCCATCCCCTCGCGCAGTGCGTCCAGATGTGCCGGGTTCGCCGCGTCGCGGCCGGTGATCGCGGCGCGCGAGCCGATCTGCAGCCGGTTGTCGGGCAAGAGCCGGTAGTAATGCCGCAGCGTCCGCGTGTCGGTCAGCGGCGAGAGCTTTCGGATGCCCACCGCTTCCAGCTCGGCGGGCGTCAGCACGCGGGTGACGATGCTGTTCGACATGATCGGCATCAGCCGGTCCCGGAGCCGCGGATGCAGGCTGCGCGGCGCATAGGCCGCCGTCGCCACCGCCACCCGCCGCGCCCGCACCGTGCCGCCCGGCGTGCGCAGGTGATGCACGCCGTTCCGGTACTCCCAGCCCTGCACCGGGCTGTCGACATGCACCCTGGCGCCCAGCTCGCGGGCCGCGCGCAGATAGCCGAAGGCCAGCTTCGCGGCATGGATGCCGACGCCGTCCGCCTCCCACATGGCGCCATGCGCCTCCTGGTCGCGCGCCACGGTCTCGTGCAGCTCGTCGCGCGAGATCATCCGGGCGTCGTAGCCGAAGGTGTCGCGCAGCAGCGCCGTCTCCTTCTCCAGCGCCGGCATCGCCGAAGCCTTGTGGGCGATGTAGTAATGCCCGCCGTCCTGCGGATCGCAGTCGATCGCATGGTCGCGGATCAGCCCGCGGAACAGATCGAAGCCCTCGCAGACCTCGGCATGCAGGCGCCTGGCCACGTCCAGGCCCCAGCGCTCGATCCACTGGCTGCGCTTGAGCCGGCCGGAACTGACCTGCGCCTGCCCGCCGTTGCGGGTCGAGCAGCCATAGGCGACGCCGTTCGCTTCAAGCACCACGGCCTTGATGCCGTGCATCTTCGCCAGGTGGAGCGCGCAGGACAGGCCCGTGTAGCCCGAGCCGATCACCACCACATCGGCATCCATGTCGCCCGTCACCGGGCCGTCGTCCGGCGGCGGGGCGCCGGCGGTGCCGATCCAGTAGGTCGGCGCATAGTCGCTGCGCGGACCCAGCCCCCGGGCGGTGACCGGATCATAGAGCGGGTCGTAGGGCAGCGCGCCCGCACGTTTCTCGATTGCCTGCATCGCCGCCCTCATTTCCCGGCAAGGGCGGGCGCGGTGGCGGCGGGAATGGCCGGGCGCTGCTTGCGGATCGCCTGCTTCTCGACGATCCGGCCGTCCGCGATGCGGAACAGGTCGACGCCCTGCACTTCGGTCCGGCTGCCGTCGGGGTTGGTGGCGCGGAAGGTCCATTGCGAGACGCCGCGCGTGCCGTCCTCGGACAGGAAATGCGTGTGCTCGGCCCATTGAACGTCCGGCATCGTGGTCCAGACCGCCTCGAAGGCCCTGGCGATGGCCGCCTTGCCCTCGATCCGGTTGCCGTATTCATGCTCGCCGGAGACCGTGTAGAACACGCAGTCATCCGCAAAATGGGTCATCACACCGTCGATATCGTGGCGGTTGAAGGCATCAAAGGTCGCCTGCAAATCGGCGGCAGTCAAAGTGCGGGGCATTGGTAACTCCTTGGTCAGTAGCCCAGCAGGGCGGGAAGCCAGAGGGCGATTTGCGGGAACATGGCGATGACGAAGATCGCGGCGGTCGAGGCGATGGCGAAGGGCAGCGCGGTCGCGCTGATCTTCTCGATGGTCTCGCCGGAGATGCCGGAGGCGATGAACAGGTTCTCGCCCAGCGGCGGGGTCTGGAAGCCGACGGAGAGCGTGCAGATCATCACGATGCCGAAGTGGATCGGATCGATGCCCACCATATAGGCCACCGGCAGCATGACCGGGACGAGGATCATGATCGCGGCTAGCGTCTCCATGAACATGCCCACGATCAGCAGCATGCCGATGATCAGCGCCCAGATCGCATAGATGTTGGTGGTCAGGCCGAGGATGCCGCCGGCGATGATGCCGGGGACGTTGTTCTCGACCAGGATGCGGCCGAAGATGGTGGCGGCGAACAGCACCAGAAGCACCCGCCCGGCCAGCCAGGTCGTCGCCTCGAGCGCCTTGAAGACCTCGCCCAGATCCAGTTCGCGGTAGATGAAGATCCCGACGAACAGGGTGTAGAAGATGGCGATGATGGCGGCTTCGGTGGGCGTGAACATGCCGGTATAGATGCCGCCCAGGATCACCACCGGGGCCAGCAGCGCCCAGAAGCCCTGATAGCAGGCGCACATGAACTTGCGCAGCGACAGCGGCTCGGACGAACCGTGATAGCCCCGCCGCTTGCAGCGGACATAGTTCATCAGCAGCAGGCCGCCCGCCATGACCGCGCCGGGCAGGAAGCCGGCGATGAACATCTTCGAGATCGAGACCGACTGGAACTGGCCATGCGCCTCGACGGCGGCCGGATCGGGCGCGATGCCCATGGCCGAGATGCCGAAGATGATCATCGGGATCGAGGGCGGGATGACGATGCCCAGGCCGCCCGCGGCCGCGGTGGTCGAGGCCGCGTAATCGCGGCTGTAGCCGTTGCGGATCATCCCGGGGATCATCAGCATGCCGACGGCGGCGGTGGTGGCCGGACCCGAGCCCGAGATCGCGCCGAAGAACAGGCAGGCGACGACGGTCGCGGCGGAAAGGCCGCCGGTGAACGGACCGGCAAGGCTTTCGGCGACCGAGATCAGCCGGCGCGACAGGCCCGCGGCCTCCATCAGCGCCCCGGCCAGGATGAACGAAGGCAGCGCCATCAGCGGGAAGGACCCGACCGAGGACCAGGCCATCTGCACCATCTTGATCGGGTTGTCGCCCAGATAAAGCATGGCGGCCAGCGCGGCCACGCCAAGCGCGACGGTGATCGGGGCGCCCAGCACCATCAGCAAAGCGAAGGTGCCGAACAGGACCTCTACGACGTAATCGTTCATTTCTTGTGCTCCCGCTCGTAGGCGCGCTGCTCATCGGCGGCGAGTTCCAGCATTTCCTCGACCTCGACCTTGTCGGGGTCGCGCGGGTCGATGCCCTTCACGAGCTTCAGATAGTTCACCTGCAGGATGCGGATGGTCATCAGCGCAAAGGCGATGGGCAGCGCCATGTAGACGTAGCGCATTTCCCACCCCAGGGTCTGGGCCTTAACGAAGGGCTTCAGCCGGCTGATGAACTGGATGGCCTGCCAGATGAACACGACGTTGAAGATGATCCAGAACAGGTCCCCGATCGCCTCCAGCACGCGCGCCGTTTTGCGCGGCATCATGTTCAGGTGGAAGGTCACCCGGTTATGCGCCGACATGCGTGCCGCATAGGACGCGCCGAAATAGGCGAACCAGACGAAGAGGATGACGGACAGTTCCTCGATCCAGGTGATCGAGAAGCCGAAGATCTGCCGGGCGACGATCTGGACGAAAAGCAGCGTGACGAAGACCGCCAGCAGCGCGCGGCAGATGTAGCTCTCGAGATGATCGAGATGCTTCCAGAATGCAGACATGAATTGCCTCCGGGTAAGGGGCGTTTCAGGATGGATCGGGAAAAGGGCGGGCGCGGCCTGCGCGCCCGCAGTCGGGGGAGGAACCTATTCCACCGGATCGCGGCCCAGCGAGGTCAGCACGCCGTCGAGAACTTCCTTGCCGCCGATCTGGTCGTAGAATTTCGGCCAGACCTTGGTCGTCGCCAGTTCGATGAACTCCTTTTCCTCATCGGCGGGCTCGGTGATCTCCATGCCCCGGCCGACCAGCTCTTCCTTGATCTTGTTTTCCTGGTCGCGCAGGAACTGCGCCGAGACCTGCGTCGCCTCCTGCCCGGCTTCCAGGATCTGCTGCTGCTCTTCCGGCGAAAGGCTCTGGAACAGCGCCTCGCTGACGATCAGCGGCTCGATCGAGAACAGGTAGCGCAGGTTGGTGGCGTATTTCTGGACCTCGTAGAACTTCATCGCGTTGACGGTCATGTAGGGGTTGTCCTGACCGTCGACGACCTTCTGCTGAAGCGCGGCGAAGGTCTCGCCCCAGGCCATCGGGGTCGGGTTGATGCCCCAGCTCTTGTAGGTCTCGATCATGATCTCGTTCTTGGGCACGCGCACCACGACGCCCTGCAGGTCGGCCACCGTGGCGATCGGCTTTTTCGAGTTGGTCAGCACGCGAAAGCCCGAATAGGCCCAGCCGATGATGCGAACGCCCGCATCCTCCACGGTCTGGTCGACCATCTGCCGGCCGATTTCGCCCTGGGTGACCTTTTCGGCGTCTTCCTGGCTCAGGATGACGTAAGGCAGGGTCAGGGTGCCGACCGTGGGCGAGAAAGGCGTGATGTTGTTGATCGCGAGGATCGAGAAATCCAGCGTGCCGGTCGCGGCGGCGGTCACGGTGTCCTGCTCGTCGCCGAGCTGGCCGTTGAGGAAAAGCCTGCCGGTCATCTTGCCGCCGGATTTATCTTCCAGCGCCGCGACGAAGGCTTTACCCAGCGCCTCCTGCGTGCCCCCGGCGCCGTCGCCGACCGCGATGCGATATTCGGCCGCCGAAACCGGCAGGGCAGCAGCGCCAAGGCTCAGCGCAAGCGCGGTGCCGGACAGGATACGGGTAAGAAAAGACATCGGAGGCTCCCTGTTGAGATATGCGTCGCCTTTGTTTGCGATCGCTGATGCGGCAAAATGTTGCAGGTGACGCGGCGTAACGATATGTCCAGTTGAAAGCAAAGATAGGTCCAGATGAGCGACCGGATCCCCGTCGAGATGTTCTTCCTGCGCGACAGCGAGGCAGGGACGCTGCAAGCGCGGCTGGCGGCGGCCATCGTGCGGGCAATCCTGGAAACGCGGGCGCGTCCGGGCACGCGGCTGCCCTCGTCGCGCGGCCTGGCCGATACGCTCGGCATCTCGCGCATGACGGTGACGCTGGTCTATCAGGAGCTGATCAGCCAGGGCTATCTGGAGACGCGGCCGCGTTCCGGCATCATGGTCGCCGCCACCGTGCCGCACCGGCGGCTGAAGGTGCAGGAACCCCGGCCGCACGAAACCGCGCTGGACTGGGACAACTGGCTTGCCGACCAGTTGCCGCGCCAGCGGGTGATCCGCAAGCCGGCGAACTGGCGCGATTTCCGCTATCCCTTCATCTATGGGCAAAGCGACCCGGCGCTTTTCGACCACAACGCCTGGCGCGACTGCGCCCGCCGCGCCTGGGGCACGCGGGATTTCGGCGAACTGGCCTCGGATCTCTACGGGGCCGACGATCCGATGCTGATCGACTATATCTGCTCGCACTCGCTGCCCCGGCGCGGCATCCAGGCCGAATCGGACGAGGTGCTGGTCACGCTGGGCGCGCAGAATGCGCTGTTCATCACCGTCGAGCTTCTGGCGCGTGGCGACCGGCTGGCGGTGACCGAGGACCCCGGCTATCCCGATTTCGCCGAGACCCTGCGCCGCGCCCACAGCCCCACGACCTTCCTCGACGTGGACGAGGGCGGGCTGAACCCCGAACTGCTGCCGCAGGGCACGCGGCTGGTGATCGTCACGCCCAGCCACAACATCCCGACCGGCGCGACCATGCCGCTGGGCCGCCGCCGCGACCTTCTGGCCCGGGCCGCCGCACATGATTTCCTGATCATCGAGGACGACTACGATTTCGAGATGTCCTATCTGGCGCCGCCGGCGCCGGCGCTGAAGTCACTCGATCGCGCCGGGCGGGTGATCTATATCGGCAGCTTCTCGAAATCGCTGTTCCCGGGGCTGCGCATCGGCTACATGGTGGCACCCGCGCCGCTGATCGCGCGGGCCCGGGCCTTGCGCGCCATCATGCTGCGCCACCCGCCGAACCACCTGCAAAGGATCACTGCCTATTTCCTGGCGCTCGGCCATTACGACGCGCATATCGTGCGGCTGCGCGGCGCGCTGAAGCGCCGCCGGGCGCTGATGGAGCAGGCGCTGGCCGCCACGGGCCTGCGCATCGCCGGGGCCGCGCGGGCGGGAGGGTCGAGCCTGTGGATCGAGGGGCCGGCCGCCAGCGACAGCGGCATCCTGGCCACCCGGCTGCAAGCCGACAGCGTGCTGATCGAACCGGGCGAGGTGTTCTTCGAAACCCCGCCGGTGCCCTGCCCCTTCTTCAGACTGGGCTATTCCTCGATCCGCGAGGGCGACATCGCGCCGGGCATCGAGCTGATCGCCCGCCGGGTCCGCGAACTGGCCGCCGAACAGGCGGGCTGACCGGCCGCCGCACCCCCGTCCCGCAAGGCGGGATGCGCGACCCGCGATCTTGCGGACCAGACTGCCCCAGCGCTGCCCCGGCCACGATGCGCCCGGACGCGGCCGCCGCGGATCGGAAGGATCGGCCGCGGCAAGATGACCCGCGGCGTTTCCCGCTTGGGCAATTGCGGGCAACAGGGTGCAAAAACCCGGAAAACCTGCGCTCTTGCGCCTTGCCGGGGCGGAATGATAGACCCAAGGACAAGTTTCGCGCCGGCCTTGCCCGGCGGTGATCGCAGCAGATAACGCAACGTCGGATCGAGGGGAAAACACGCGCATGACGATGACAAGGACCAGCTTTGACAAGGAAGATCTGCTGGCCTGCGCCCGTGGCGAGCTGTTCGGCCCCGGAAATGCCCAACTCCCCGAACCGCCGATGCTGATGATGGACCGCATCACCGAGATTTCCGCCGATGCCGGCCCGCATGGCAAGGGCCATGTCGTCGCCGAATTCGACATCCACCCCGACCTGTGGTTCTTTTCCTGCCATTTTCCCGGCAATCCCATCATGCCCGGCTGCCTCGGCCTTGACGGGCTGTGGCAGTTGACCGGCTTCAACCTGGGTTGGCGCGGCTGGCAGGGGCGCGGCTATGCGCTTGGCGTGGGCGAGGTCAAGCTGACCGGCATGGTCCGCCCCGACCGCAGGATGCTGCGCTATTTCGTCGATTTCACCAAGGCGATCCAGACCCGCCGCCTGACCATGGGCGTCGCCGATGGCCGCGTCGAGGCCGACGGCGAAACCATCTACGAGGTCAAGGATATGAAGGTGGCCCTGTCGGCCGCCTGACACATGAACAAGGAGCACGCCATGCGCCGTGTCGTCATCACCGGGCTGGGCATCGTCTCTCCCATCGGCAACAATGCCGCCGAAGTCACCGAAAGCCTGCGCGCGGGCCGCTCGGGCATCGTCTTCGCCCCCGAATATGCCGAGCGCGGCTTTCGCAGCCAGGTCCACGGCATGCCGCAGATCGTGCTCGAGGACCATGTCGACAAGCGCAACCTGCGCTTCATGGGCGCCGGAGCGGCCTATAACTTCATCGCCATGCAACAGGCGATCGAGGATGCGGGCCTGGCGCCCGAGGATGTCTCGAACGAGCGTTCGGGCCTGGTCATGGGCTCGGGCGGGCCATCGACCGCGAACCTGTTCGAGGCGCATCGCACCGTGATCGAGAAGGGCGCGCCCAAGCGCATGGGCCCCTTCATGGTCACGCGCTGCATGTCCTCGACCAACTCGGCCTGCCTGGCCACCCCGTTCAAGATCAAGGGCGTGAACTATTCGATCACCTCGGCCTGCTCGACCTCGGCGCATTGCATCGGCAACGGCACCGAGCTGATCCAGATGGGCAAGCAGGACATCGTCTTTGCCGGCGGCGGCGAGGAACTGGACTGGACCCTCAGCTGCCTGTTCGACGCGATGGGCGCGATGTCGTCGAAATACAACGACACGCCGCAAACCGCCTCGCGACCCTTCGATGCGACCCGCGACGGCTTCGTCATCGCCGGCGGCGCCGGCGTGGTCGTCCTTGAGGAACTGGAGCACGCCCTGGCTCGCGGCGCCCGGATCTATGCCGAGGTGACGGGCTATGGCGCGACCAGCGACGGCTATGACATGGTCGCACCTTCCGGCGAGGGTGGCGAGCGCTCGATGCGGCTGGCCCTGTCCACCCTGCCCGAGGGCCGGCGCATCAGCTATGTCAATGCGCATGGCACCTCGACCCCGGTGGGCGATGTGGGCGAGATCAAGGCTCTGCGCCGGGTCTTCGGCGAGGGTGAGGTGCCGCCGGTTTCCTCGACCAAGTCGCTGACCGGGCATTCGCTGGGTGCGACCGGCGCGCATGAGGCGATCTATTCGCTGCTGATGATGCAGAACCGCTTCATCGCCGCCTCGGCCAATGTCACCGAGCTGGACCCCGAGATCCGGCCCGAGGAGATTGCGCTTGCGCGCGTGGATGATGTCGATTTCGATAGCGTCCTTTCCAACAGTTTCGGTTTTGGCGGCACCAACGCCACGCTGGTCCTGTCGAAATACCGCGAATAAACCAAGAAAAGGTTAAGCCATGGGCGAATTGATGAAAGGCAAGCGCGGCCTTGTGATGGGGGTCGCGAATGACCGCTCGATCGCTTGGGGAATTGCCCGGGCGCTGTCCGAGCAGGGCGCGGAGCTGGCCTTTTCCTATCAGGGCGAGGCTTTCGGCAAGCGGGTCGAGCCGCTGGCACAATCCCTGGGCTCGGATTTCCTGATGGATGTCGATGTGCTTGACGACGAATCGCTCGACCGCGCCTTTGCCGACATCGAGGCGCGCTGGGGCGGGCTGGATTTCCTGGTCCATGCCGTCGCCTATTCCGACAAGAACGAACTGACCGGGCGATTTGTCGACACGACCCGCGACAACTTTAAGAATTCCTTGACGATTTCCTGCTATTCGCTGATCGACCTGGCCCGGCGGGCGCAGCCCCTGATGACGAATGGCGGCTCGATCATCACGCTGACCTATGCCGGCTCGAACCGGGTCACACCGTTCTACAACGTCATGGGGGTGGCGAAGGCCGCATTGGAATCATCCGTCCGCTATCTGGCCAACGACCTGGGCCCCGAGGGGATTCGCGTCAATGCGATCAGCCCCGGCCCGATGAAAACCCTTGCCGGCGCGGCCATCGGCGGCGCACGCAAGACCTATCGCCATACCGAGGCGAACGCACCCTTGCGCGCCAATGCCACGCTGGAGGCGATCGGCGGCACGGCGGTCTGGCTCTGCTCGGATTGGGGCGCCTGCACCACCGGCGAGATCGTGCTGGTCGATGGCGGCTATCATGTGCTGGGCATGCCGCAATCGGACAATCTCTGATGGCCGTCCAGTTCTTCCAGGCCGAGGACGGCGCCCGGCTGGCCTATCGCGACGAGGGCGAGGGCCTACCCGTCCTGGCCCTGCCGGGGCTGACCCGGACGGGACGGGATTTCGACTATCTGGCGCCGCATCTGCCGGGTGTGCGCCTGATCCGGCCGGACTATCGCGGTCGCGGCGATTCGGACTGGACCGGCGCGGAGAGCTATACCGTCCCGCAAGAGGCCCGCGACGTTCTGGTGCTGCTGGATCACCTGGGCGTGGCTCAGGCAGCCGTGCTGGGCACCTCGCGCGGGGGGATCATCGGCATGCTTCTGGCAGCGACGGCGCGCGAACGGCTTCTGGGCCTGTGCCTGAACGATGTCGGTCCCGTGCTGCAACGCAGCGGGCTGGAACGGATCTTCGACTATGTGGGCCGGAACCCGGCCGCGAAAAACCTTGAGGATCTGGCGCAGCGCCTGCCCGCCGCCATGCCCGGTTTCGCCAATGTCCCGGCAAGCCGATGGCTGGAGGAAGCCGCGCGTCACTATGTCGAGACGCCCTCGGGCCTGAGCGTCAACTATGATCCCGCGCTGCGCGAGGCGTTCCTGGCGGCCTTCGACGGTCCCGAGACCGACCTATGGCCGTTGTTCGATGCCACGCAGGGATTGCCGCTGGCGCTGATCCGGGGCGCAAATTCGGACCTGCTGTCGCATGAGACCGCGACGGAAATGCTGCGCCGTCGCCCGGACATGATTCTGGCCGAGGCTCGGGACCGCGCGCATGTCCCCTTCCTCGACGAACCGGAATCCCTGGCCGCGATCCATGCCTGGCTGGCAGCGATGCGGTGAAACCACACCGGCCCCGGTCGCATATCTGACGCGGAAGCACCTGAAGAGACGCCCTTGATCCCCGAAGAAGGCGGCAGTCGGTGCCTTGCGATGGTGCGCTGCCGCCACTTCCCAGCCGCAACGATGCACTACCCCGGCCGAAAGCCTCTCCCCACCCAGGTGATCCGTCCCAATCGGGAAACGTCGCCGTTTTCCGCGCGGCGCGCGAGGCGAAGGCCCTTGCCGAAGATGAACGTCGAATCCGGCAAGAGCCTTGTTCACCCCCTGCCGGACCTCATGCGGTGCCGATGCCGGGAAGCGGCATCGCCGAACGAGACGTCGTTCGCACGATCCGCGCCCCGCGCAAGGCTCCTTCAGCCGCGGCGCAACTGCTCGAGCAGCGCGGCCGAGGGTTCGCCGGTGACGGGCAGTCCGCGCGACATCTGATAGGCCCTGATGGCGCTGATCGTATTCGAGCCGACATTGCCATCGACGCCCTGCGTGTCGAAGCCGCGTGCGGTCAGCAGGCGCTGCATTTCCTTGCGCTGCTCGATGCGCAGGCCGGGATGATCGGCCGGCCAGGGATTGGCAAGCCCTGGATACCCCTTCAGCCGGTCTGCCAGGTGCGAGACCGCCAGCGCATAGCTATCGGCATTGTTGTAGCGCAGGATGGCGTGGAAGTTGCGAGTGATCAGGAAGGCCGCGCCCGAGGCGCCGCCGGGAATGATCAGCTCGGTCGAGGCGCCGGCGGGTGGCAAGGGTCGCTGGTTGGCCTGGCGCACGCCCAGGGACTGCCATTCCGCGACGCTGCGCCGCTTGCCCTTGCCGGCCAGCCCGGTGTTGAAGCCGGGCGGAAGCGTGACCTCGACCGCAGCCGGCAGCCCGCGCTGCCAGCCCGATTTCGCCAGGTAGTTCGCCGCCGAGGCCAGTGCATCGGAGGGATCGTTCGACCAGATATCGCGCCGCCCGTCGCCGGTGAAATCGACCGCGAAGCTGAGATAGGTGGTCGGAATGAACTGGGTGTGCCCCATGGCGCCGGCCCAGCTGCCGGTCATGTGCGCAGGGTCGATGTCGCCGGCTTGCAGGATGCGCAGCGCCCCCATCAACTGGCTGCGGAAGAACTCGCCGCGATAACCCTCATAGCTGAGCGTGGCCAGGCTCTCGATCAGCGGCAGGTCGCCGCGCCGCTCGCCATAGGTCGATTCCATGCCCCAGACCGCCGCGACGACTTCCTTGTCGACGCCATAGGTCGCCTCGATGCGGCTCAGCACGCCGCCATATTGCGCCAGCGCCGCTCGACCATTGGCCTGGCGCTTCTCGGAAACCGCGTTCTCCAGGTATTCCCAGACGGATTTCTTGAACTCGGCCTGGCTTTGCGAGCGGCGGATGACCTCGGGGTTGTAGGTCACGTCGCGAAAGGCGAAATCCAGCGTGCTGTCGCTGATGCCCTGGCTGCGGGCATTGGCCTTGAAGCCCTGAACCCAGCTGTTCAGCCCGGCCACCTTGGCCGGAGGCGGATTCTGGTATCGACCCCACTTGATTTCCTGGCTTTGCTGGGGAACGCCCGTGCCGGGATAATTTCCGGCACAGCCGCCAAGCAACAGGGCCATGGCCGTAAGCGTCGCTGAAACTCGCAATGAAAGCCGCATGACTGTCCCCTCGGTCGGCGTTTTGGCCCAGCCTAGCGTCCCGCGCCCCGGGCCGAAAGCGGGAATCTCGGCGCCGGCAGAAGGCTGCTGTCCAAAGGGCACCCCTATGGTCGAAACGAGATCATATTTATCCGGTATCCATTTGATTTGACGTCAATCAATCAAGGGAGTCCAGATCACCTCGTCGATGCGCGGAGCGCCGGTGGCCAGCATCACCAGCCGGTCGAACCCCAGCGCACAGCCCGAGGCCGCCGGCATGAAGGCCAGGGCCGCCAGGAAATCCTCGTCCAGCGGGTAGCGCTCGCCATAGATTCGGGCCTTCTCCTCCATCTCCAGCTCGAAGCGGCGGCGCTGCTCGACCGGGTCGGTCAGTTCGCCGAAGCCGTTGGCCAGTTCGACGCCGCAGGCGTACAGCTCGAACCGCTCGGCCTCGCGCGGGTCGTCCCCGGCACGGCGGGCCAGCGCCGCCTCGGCCGCCGGATAGCGGTCAAGGATCAAGGGCCGGCCATGGCCCAGATGCGGCTCGACCTTTTCCACCAGCACGCGCGACAGGATGTCGGACCAGCCGTCATCCGGGGCCGTGCGGATCCCCTGCCGTTCGGCCTGCGCGCGCAGGGCCCGCGCATCAGTTTCGGTCCCGTCGCAAGTCGAAAGCAGGTCGATGCCGGCATGTTCGCGGAACGCCTCGGCGACGCTCATCACCTCGGGCGCGGCATAGGGATCGCATTCGGCGCCGCGAAAGCGCAGCAATTCGGCGCCCGCCACCTCGGCCGCATGCCGAAGGTATTGCGCGCAATCATCGAAAAGAACGCGATAATCCTCGCCGGCGCGATACCATTCCAGCATGGTGAATTCGGGACTGTGCAGCGCACCGCGTTCGCGATTGCGCCAGACATGGCTGAAGGCGAAGATGCGTTCCTCCCCCGCCGCCAGCAGCTTCTTCATGGCGAATTCCGGGCTGGTGTGCAGATACATCGGCTGGGCCAGCCCGTCATTGCCGATCCGGTGCGTGGCGAAGGCATGCAGATGCGCCTCGTTTCCCGGGCTGACGGCCAGCGCCAGCGGATCTGCCTCGATGAAGCCCTGCGTGCCCAGCCAGTCGCGGATCGCGGCCTGGATGCGGTTTCGTGCCAAAAGCAGCGGCCGGCGCCCCGCGTGCCGGTCGCGATCCCACCAGGGGCTTTCATCGGCGGATTTCATGCGCGGACCTCCTGCATCTGGGTCGTTTTCCGCTTGCGGCTGGCGCAAAGCTGCGAAAAACGCTATGGGACATCATCTTTGCCGGACTTCGTATCCGGCCCCCCGGAATTTGAAAAGCAGGCAAGGGAAACCGCCTTGAAAGTCATCGCCTCCAGCCTTCGCAAAGGCAATGTCGTCGAGATCGACGGCAAGCTCCACGTCGTCCTGACCGCGACCAACTTCCACCCCGGCAAGGGCACGCCGACGACGCAGGTCGACCTGCGCCGCATCTCGGACGGCAACAAGGTCTCGGAACGCTGGAAGACCACCGAACAGGTCGAGCGCGCGCATGTGGACGAACGCGCCTATAATTTCCTTTACGAGGACGGCGAAGGCTTCCACTTCATGGAGCCGGAAAGCTATGAGCAGGTCGTGGTCTCGCCCGACGTGGTCGGCGACGACAAGGTGTTCCTGGAGGACGGCATCAGCGTCTTCCTGCAAGTCCACAACGGCGTCGTCATCGCGCTCGAGCTGCCGCAGAAGGTCACCGTCGAGGTGGTCGAGACCGAGCCGGTGGTCAAGGGCCAGACCGCCTCGTCCAGCTACAAGCCGGCGATGGCGCATAACGGCGTGCGCATCATGGTGCCGCCGCATATCGGCGTGGGCACCAAGGTGATCATCAACACCGCCGACCTGACCTATGTCGAGCGCGCCAAGAGCTGACCTCTGAGACTTTCGGGGGCGGGGCGTCCTGGCGCCCCGCCCCTTTGCATTTCGCCGCATCATCCGCAGGCTCGCGGGATCATGCGGATCAATCCGCGGTCGCGGCGCCGATGGTTCCGCCCACGACCGCGCCGGCCGGGCCGGCGACGACCGCCCCGCCCAGACCGCCGGTCGCGGCACGTTCGGTGGGATTGTCGCCGCAGCCGGCAAGCGCAAGCACCATCGCGGAAACGGCAGTCGCAATCAGGCTACGCATCTTGTGTTTCCTCCTTTGAGGCGGCAGGCCGTGCCGTCCATATGGAACAAGACGCGCGGCCCCGCCCCGCGGTTCCGCGCGCCGCCATCGAGGAGCAGGGCCGAAATGCCGGCTTTCGGCACCCTTCAGGGAAAGATCGGCGCCAGCATCAGCCCTTCGGTTTCCGGCAGGCCCAGCATCAGGTTGGCATTCTGCACCGCCTGCCCCGAGGAACCCTTGCACAGGTTGTCCAGCGTCGAGACGACCAGCGCGCGCCCCGAGATCCGGTCGCCCGTCACGCCGATATGGCAGAAGTTCGAGCCCTGCACATGCGCCATCGCCGGCAGTTGCCCATAGGGCAGCACCACGACGAAAGGCTCGTCGGCATAGGCCGCCGCCAACGCGGCATGAACCGCCTGCGGTTCGCCCTTGAGATAGCAGGACGCCAGGATGCCGCGGTTCACCGGCACCAGATGCGGGGTGAACTGGATGCGCACCTCGCGCCCGGCCAGCACCGAGAATTCCTGGTCGAACTCGCCCAGGTGGCGATGCTTGCCGCCTTGGGAATAGCCCGCCACGTCCTCGGAGCGTTCGGCGAAGAGCATGTTTTCCTTGAGCGAGCGCCCTGCCCCGGACACGCCGTTCTTGAGGTCGCAGATGATGTCGTCAAGGTCGATCAGCCCCGAGCCGATCAGCGGCCGCAGCGCGAATTGCACGGTGGCCGCGTTGCAGCCGGTGCCGGCGACCAGCCGCGCCCCGCGGATCTGGTCGCGATAGAATTCCGTCAACCCATAGACCGCTTCCGGCTGGACCTCGGGCGCGGCATGGTCCAGCCCATACCATTTCTTGTAATCCGCCGGATCGCGCAGCCGGAAATCGGCGCCCAGGTCGACGATCTTCACATCGCGCGGCAATTGCCCGACCAGGGGCTGGCTAAGCCCGTGCGGCAGGGCACAGAACACCAGGTCGATAGCGGAGAAATCGATCTCTTCCATCCTGACCAGCGCCGGCAGCTTCAGGTGTCGCAGATGCGGGAAAACCTCGTCATAGCCCTGTCCCGCCTTGCGGTCGGCGGAAAGCGCGGCGATCTCGATCCGGGGATGGGTGGCCAGGATGCGGACGAGTTCCGCCCCCGTGTAACCCGAGGCCCCAAGGATGGCAGCTTTCAGCGTCATGTCTCGATCCCGAGGAAACGGCCGCGCGGACGCGGCGCTGGTTGGAGCGGCCCCGAAAGGGACCGGAACCGGCACTAGGCCCCGGTCCCTGTCATGTCAAGCAAAGGGGCATCGACGGGTCAGGCGCGAGCGCCGCGGAATCCTGAAATCGTTCGATATATGCCATGCAAAATCCTGTAAAAGAAAGGATTCGATGCGTCCTTTCTTGCAATATCCTTCGTCGCTCCGGCCCGGTTCGTCCGTTTGCACCGGATATTCCGCGTCCTGCGCCGACACCTGCTGCGTATCCTGCCAGGCTATTGAATTATCTTGGAAAATCTTCTTCCTGCGCAGCGGTCGCCATCGTCAGGCTTCTTTTCATGCGCAAGAATGCTGCATCTGCATCATTTTATTGCGAGACATGGCGGCGCGAATCCAATATTCGGGCAGCGGCCGCCAGGCCCCTGGAAAAACGGAGGAGTTGATGAGCGCGACCCCTGATCGCAAGGGCCAGCTTGGCCCCGGTGACATCCGTGCCCGCAAGGGCGGCGAACCCGTGGTTTGCCTGACCGCCTATACCACGCCCATGGCCCGGCTGGTCGATGCGCATTGCGACATCGCGCTGGTCGGCGACAGCCTGGGCATGGTGCTGCATGGCCTGCCCTCGACCATCGGCGTCAGCATGGAGATGATGATCCTGCACGGCAAGGCGGTGGCACGGGGCTGCTCGCGCGCCTGCATCGTGGTGGACATGCCCTTCGGCAGCTATGAAGAGGGGCCGGAGCAGGCGTTCCGCAACGCCGCGCGGCTGATGGCCGAGACCGGCTGCCAGGCGGTCAAGCTGGAGGGCGGGCGCCACATGGCCGAGACGGTGGCCTTCCTGGTCGCACGCGGCATTCCGGTGATGGGCCATGTCGGGCTGACGCCGCAATCGGTCAATACGCTGGGCGGCTACAAGGTGCAGGGCCGCGGCCATCACGAGGCCGACCGCATCGCCGCCGATGCCGCGGCGCTGGCGGATGCCGGCGCCTTTGCCGTGGTGCTGGAAAAGCTGCCCGAGGCGCTGGGGCGGCGCATCACGCAAGAGATCGCCGTGCCGACCATCGGCATCGGCGCCGGCCTCGATTGCGACGGGCAGGTGCTGGTGGTCGACGACATGCTGGGGCTGTTCTCGGATTTCCGGCCGAAATTCGTCAAGCGCTATGCCGAGTTGGGCCAGGATGCCGATGCCGCCATCGCCGCTTATGCCGCCGAGGTCCGCGCCCGCCGCTTTCCCGGTCCCGAGCATGTCTTCGGCGAGGGCAAGCCCGCATGAACGCCCCGATCGTCCGGCCGCTGGCCGAGCTGCGCTCGATGGTTCGCGGCTGGAAATCGCGTGGCGAAACCATCGGCGTGGTGCCGACCATGGGCGCGCTGCACGAAGGGCACCTGAGCCTTGTGCGCGCGGCGCGTGCCAGCTGCGACCGGGTGATCGTGACCCTGTTCGTCAATCCGCGCCAGTTCAACAATACCGAGGATTACGCGAAATATCCGCGCACCGAGCATACGGATGCGGCGTTGCTTGCCCCGCTGGGCGTCGATGCGCTGTTCGTGCCCGACGGCGATGAGGTCTATCCGCCGGACCACGCCACGGTGATCTCGGTCTCGGGCGTGACCGCGCCGCTGGAAGGGGCGCATCGTCCGGGCCATTTCGACGGCGTGGCCACGGTGGTGACGCTGCTGTTCAACATGACCCAGGCCGACCGGGCGTTTTTCGGGGAAAAGGACTGGCAGCAGCTGCAACTGGTGCGGCGGCTGGTTCAGGATCTGAAGCTGCCGGTCGAGATCGTGCCCTGCCCCTGCGTGCGGGCCGAGGATGGGCTGGCGCTGTCCTCGCGCAACCAGCGGCTGACGGCCGAGGGGCGCACCCGCGCCGCCGCCCTGCCCCGGACGCTGTTCGAGGTAGCACGCCGGATCGAAGCGGGTGCGCCGACAGCCGAGGCATTGGCGTTGGCACAGGAAGGGCTGGAGGCGGCCGGCATCGGGCCGGTCGAATACCTGGAACTGCGCGACGGCGAAACCCTGGGCGAGCCGCAGCTTGGCCGACCGGCGCGGCTGCTGGTGGCGGCCTGGCTGGACGGGGTGCGGCTGATCGACAACGTGGCCGTTACACTGCGCTGACAGGTTCCAAGCCGGCGGGCATTACCGCCCGGCCGCGCGGCTGTGTCAGGAGTATTTGGGGAACGAAGAAGCCGCCTCGGGCGGTGCCGCGTCGAGATGCAACTCGGCCAGAAAGCCGGGATGGGCGTTTGCAAGTCGCAATTCGCCCTGCGCAGCATCGACGATGTCGGCGACCACGGCCAGGCCGATGCCCTGCCCTTCGCCGCTGGGGTCGAGGCTCAGGCCGCGCCGGGTCAGCCGTTCCAGATCCGCCTCGGGCACGCCGGGGCCGTCGTCCTGGACGGAGATGACGACGCGGTTGCCTTCGGGGCGGGCCGCGACCTGGACGGTTTCACGGGCATGGCGCATGGCGTTTTCCAGCAGCGCGCCAAGCGCCTCGGTCAGGTCGTCGGGGTCGATGCGGGCGCAAAGCCCGGGCGGAGCCGAAAGCCGCCAGTCGATCCCGGCGCCCAGCGGCGTGCGGCGCAGCACGTCGACCAGCTTGGCCGCGATCCAGCCGGGCTCACTTCCCCCCGGCGCATTCCGCCCCGACTGGATGCGGGCGCGGGCCAGTTCGCGATCGACATGGCGGCGCATCTGATTGGCGACGGTTTCGATGCTGCGGGCGATCTCGGCCTCACCATTGCCGCGCAGCCGCGCCGCATCGCCCAGCAGCGCCTGCAGCGGCGTCTTGAACCCATGCGCCAGGTTGGCGGCGCGGTGGCGGGCGCGGTCCAGTTCCCGGTCGCGGGCGTCCAGCAGCTTGTCGATCTGGGTCGCCAGCGGGACGACCTCGGCCGGCAAGTCCTGGCCGATGCGCGGCCGCGCACCCGAGACCAGCGCCGCCACCCGCCCGCCCACCTGCCCAAGCGGGCGCAGCCCAACGGTGATCTGCACCCAGCTGGCCAGCAGCAGCGCCGCGCCCAAGAGGCCCAGATAGGGCAGCAGGTCGCCCAGAAAGCCGCGCCGGGCCAGCACCAGCTCATCCCGATCCGAGGCGACGACGATGCGCAGCGGCACCGCGTCCGGGCCGCGGCCGACCATCAGGCTTTGCTCGACCGCAAGCAGCGGCTCGCCCCGCGGGCCGGGCAGCGTCAGCACCGCGCTTTGGCCCGGCCTTGGCGCGGCCTGGTCGCCCGGCAGCGTATAATCCCAGAGCGAGCGCGAGCGGCGCAGCTCGTCGCCCAGCATGAGCTGCCAGTAATGGCCCGAGAAGGGTTGGTCGTAAAGCGGATCGTCGGGGGGCGCGCGCAGGCTGGCGCCGGCCGCGCCGCCGGGCCGCACCATGGCGGCCAGCGCCAGCGCACGGTCCTGGAGGTCGGCGACGGCGACGCGCTCGACATGGCGCTCGAACAGCACGGCAAGGCCCATGCCCGACAGCGCCAGGGCCAGCGCGATGGCCAGCGCCCCCGCCAGCACCAGCCGCCAGCGGATCGAGCGGATCATGCCCGGCCCTGCACCTGACCGGCCCCGTCCTCCAGATGATAGCCGAACCCGCGCCGGGTGCCGATGACGCCGGGCCCCAGCTTGCGGCGCAGCCGGGTGATGATGGCCTCGATGGCGTTCAACTCGCGCGACTCGTCGTCGCCGTAGAGATGCTCCAGCAATTCGGTCGGCGGCACGATACGGTCGCGGTTCAGCGCCAGATAGGAGACCAGCCGAAGCTCCAGCGGCGTGACCGCGACGGGGATGCCGTCGATGGCGGCGGTCATGCGGTTCAGGTCCACCGTCAGCCGCCCGACCTGCTGGGTCGCATTGCCCCGCCCGCCGGCGCGGCGCACCAGGGCGCGGGCACGGGCGATCAGTTCCTCCATGCGAAAGGGCTTGGGCAGGTAGTCGTCGGCGCCGGCATCGATGCCCTCGACCCGCTCGGTCCAGGCGCCGCGCGCGGTCAGGATCAGCACCGGGGTTTCGCAGCCCTCGGCCCGCCAGCGTTTCAGCACCGTCAGCCCGTCCAGCCGCGGCAGGTTCAGGTCCAGCACGATCAGGTCGTAATCCTCGGTGCCGCCGCGGAACCAGGCGGTCTCGCCATCGGCGACGGTCTCGACCAGAAAGCCCGCCGCCTTCAGCGCACGGTCCAGATCGGCGGCGATCCGGGGCTCATCCTCGACGATCAGGGCGCGCATCAGTCCTCGTCATCCTGGTCCAGGGCAAGGATACGTCCCGAGGCCGCGTCGATCTCGACCTCGATCAGGCGGCCGTCCGGGGTCACGAGTTCGATCTCATAGATCGTCATGCCGTCCTCCTCTTCAAGCTCGACCTCGCTTACCCGTCCGGGCTGCGTCTCGTGCAGCCGCGCCAGCACCTCGGCAAGCGGCAGGATCCTACCCTGCTCGACGGCATCGCGGGCATATTCGAAATCCGGCCCGGCGATATCCTGCCCGACCGTCGGGAACGGCGACAGCGAAAAGAACAGCGCGAATGCGGCAAGCGATCTCATGGGCCCGTCATAGCCGCAAGGAACTGACAGGCGACTGACAAAAGCCGGCGGCGAAGCTTGCAGCGGGCGCGACGTGCCGAAGCGGCAACAACCCCGGATCGGCGCCTTTCCGCCGGGCACGCGGTTTCTGACAAATCCCTGACAGGCCGGGTCAGAAGGCTGTCAGCCGGGCTGTGGCATGTCTCGCCCATCATCTTTGCGGCCGGGCGACCCGGACGCCGACACACAGGAAAGGACCACGGACATGGTGCGCAAGATCGGGACGAATTTCGCGGATGTGCTGAACGGCACGAAATTCAACGACTGGCTGTCGGGGCTGGGGGGCCATGACCAGCTGTCGGGCTTTGGCGGCAACGACAGGCTGCATGGCGGCGACGGCGACGACACGCTGAAAGGCGGCAATGGCAATGACGAGTTGGAGGGCGGCCGCGGCAACGACCGGCTATATGGCGGCAACGGCCGGGACGAGCTGGAAGGCGGTGCAGGCAACGACACCCTGTATGGCGGCGACGGCAATGACGAGTTGGAAGGCGGCGCCGGTGCCGACAGGCTTTACGCCGGAGCGGGCCGCGACGAGCTTGAAGGCGGCGCGGGCAACGACATCCTGTATGGCGGCGACGGCAATGACGAACTGGATGGCGGTTCCGGCAACGACCGGCTGAATGGCGGCAACGGCCGGGATCGGCTGGAGGGCGGCCGCGGCAACGACATCCTGACCGGCGGCGCCGGCGCCGATGTCTTCGAATTCGAGCGCGGCGACGGCCGCGACACCATCACCGATTTCCAGAACGGCATGGACCGGCTTGATTTCGACGATTTTAGCCGGACGCAGGTGCAGGCAATCATCGACAATGCCCGGCAGGTTGGTGACGATCTCGTGCTGCGGCTGTCCGCCGATACCACCATCACCATCGACGACATGCAGAAATCGCAACTCGACATGAGCGATTTCATCTTCTGAGCCGGCTCTCCGGCAGCCGGGATGATGCCGCCGCAACTCCCATGCGGCGGCATATATATTATGTATTACAGCTAACTGCCTTGAGTATTTGAAGCAAATTCAAGATCGCCTCACCCGCATACCCATGACCCTCAGGCTTGCCCGATCCTGACCTTGCCGCCGCTGATCGCCAGCGGCACGGCATCCAGTCCGCAATCGGCGCCCTGCACGGCCTCACCGCTGGCGATGTCGAACATCGCGCCATGGGCGGTGCACATCAGCCGCGTCCCATCGGCCGAGACGATCTGATCGCCGCGGTGATCCAGCGGCAGATACTGGTGCGGACAGGCATTCACATAGGCCCGGATGCCCTCCCCCAGCCGCACCAGCAGCAAGGGAAAGCGGCCATTGCGGCTTTCCACGGTCAGGCAGCGGATACGGTCCAGCTCGGCCTCGTCGCAGATCTCGGTCCCGGCGGGCGGGGCCGAGGCATAGTCGGTCCAGCCCATCGGTCACTCGGCCGCGTCGATCTTGAGCACGCCGCGGCGGACCTGGTCCTCTTCGATCGACTCGAACAGGGCGCGGAAATTGCCCTCGCCGAAGCCGTCGTCGCCCTTGCGCTGGATGAACTCGAAGAAGATCGGCCCGATCACGGTTTTCGAGAAGATCTGCAGCAGCACCCGCGTCATGCCGCCGCCCACGACGCCTTCGCCGTCGATCAGGATGCCGTGCTTCTTCATGCGCTCGATCGGCTCCTGGTGGCCCTTAACCCGGCGATGCGACATCTCGTAATAGGTATCGGGCGGGCCGGGCATGAACTCCATGCCGGCCGCGGCGATCTGGTCGGTGCCGGCATAGATGTCCTCGCTGGCGACGGCGATGTGCTGGATGCCCTCGCCCTTGTATTCGCGCAGGTATTCCTCGATCTGGCTGTGGTCGTCGGTCGATTCGTTGATCGGGATGCGGATCTTGCCGTCGGGCGAGGTCAGCGCCCGGCTGACCAGCCCGGTCTGCTTGCCCTTGATGTCGAAATACTTGATTTCGCGAAAGTTGAACGTGTCGTGGTAGAACTTGTACCAGGTATCCATGTTCCCGCGCACCACGTTATGCGTCAGGTGGTCGAGATAGTAGAAACCGAAACCCTCGGGGCGCGGGTCCGGCTCGCCCAGCCAGTCGTAATCGGCATCATAGGCGCTGCCCGCATCGCCGTAACGGTCGATGAAATACAGCAGAGAGCCGCCGATGCCCAGGACCGCCGGGGCGTCGATGGATTTGCCCGCACCCGTATATTCCTTGGCGCCCAGGTCCAGCGCACGCCTCAGGGCTGCCTGCGCATCGACCACGCGCCAGGCCATGGCCGGGGCGCAGGGACCGTGTTCACGCACGAAAGCGGCGGCATGGCCCTCGGGATCGGCGTTCAGCAGATAGTTGATGTCGCCTTGCCGATACAGCGTGATGTCCTTGCGCTTGTGCCGGGCCACCGGGACAAACCCCATCTGGCGAAAGATGCGGTCCAGGATCTCGGGCTGCGGATGGGCGAATTCGACGAATTCGAACCCGTCGGTGCCGGCGGGATTGCTGGGGCTGATCGTGGCTTTCGGGGCGTCATGCGGGAACGGTCCCATGGCGTCTCCTCCTGTGTTCGCGTGTCTGGAACCATGATCGCGCGAATGCGATGCAATCCGGGCGCAAACTGTGCCATGATCGGGGCGCGCAGGCATGAAATGCGCATGAGGGGGCAAATCAATGCAAGAAACCCGCATGGATGGATTCGATATCGCCATTCTCAACGCACTCCAGCGCGACGGGGGAATGACCAATGCCGCGCTGGCCGAACTGGTGAACCTGTCGCCCTCGCAATGCTCGCGCCGGCGGGCTGCGCTGGAGGAAGCGGGCGTGATCGAGGGGTATGCCGCGCGCCTGAACCCGCAGAAGCTGGGCTTCGGGCTGCGCGCCATCATCCGCGTGAACCTGCGCAGCCATGGCCAGGGCAAGGAGGACGATTTCGCCCGCTTCGTCGCCGCGCATCCGCAGATCCGCTCGGCCTTTTCGGTTTCGGGCGATGCCGATTACATCCTCGACGTGCGGTTGCGCGATCTGGAGGCGTTTTCCGATTTCATCCATCGCCACCTGCTGCCGCAGCCGCAAGTCGCGCAGGTGCGTTCCGAAATCGTGCTGAAAACGCTCAAGGACGACCGCAGCCTGGTTCTGGCCTGAGCCATGGGGCAAGTCCCGCCCTTGCCAAGACCGGCCAAGGGGTCGATAAACCGCCCTTCCCGTCCACCCCGAGAGGCCGTCTTGTCCCAGCGCCCCATCACCACCGTCCCTGCTCTGGTCGAGGCCGGGCTGGCCGATCCCGCCCGTGCCGAGGTGCTGGACAAGGTGGCGGCCGAGTTCCGCATCCGCATCTCGCCCGCCATGCGCGAGGCCATGGGCGCACCCGGCGACGGCATCGCCGCGCAATTCGTGCCCGATGCGCGCGAGTTGCAGATCCGTCCCGAGGAACTGGCCGATCCGATCAGCGACGCGGCCTTCAGCCCCACGCCCGGCCTGACGCATCGCTATCCCGACCGGGTGATCCTGCATGTCACCAGGACATGCGAGGTCTATTGCCGCTTCTGCTTTCGCCGCGAGGTGGTGGGCGAGGAAGGCACCCTGCCCGAGCCCGATCTGGCTGCGGCGCTGGACTATGTCGCCCGCACCCCGGCGATCCACGAGGTGATCCTGACCGGCGGCGACCCGATGGTGCTGTCGCCGCGCCGCATCGCGGCGTTGATGGCCCGGTTGGAGGCGATCCCGCATGTCGACATCGTCCGCTTCCATACCCGCGTGCCGGTGGTGGCGCCCAGCCGCATCGATGCGGCGATGCTGGCGGCGCTGCATCCCCGGCGGCTGGCGGTCTGGGTGGTGATCCATACCAACCACGCGCAGGAGTTGACGGCCGGGGCCCGCGCCGCGCTGGCCCGGCTGGCCGATGCGGGCATTCCGCTCTTGTCCCAGACCGTGCTGCTGAAGGGTGTGAATGCCGATCCCGAGGTGCTGACCGATCTGTTCCGGGCGCTGATCCGCAACCGGGTCAAGCCCTATTACCTGCATCATTGCGACCTGGCGCGCGGCACCGGCCATTTCCGCACCACCATCGCCGAGGGCCAGGCAATCATGGCGGGATTGCGCGGGCGGCTGTCGGGGACATGCCTGCCGACCTATGTGCTGGATCTGCCGGGCGGGCACGGCAAGGTGCCGCTGGGACCGGATCACGTCAAGGAAACCGGCCCCGGCCGCTATCTGATCCGCGACTGGCGCGGAAAGGATCACGAATATCGCGACCTGGAGGATTGAGGGCGGCGACAACGTGTCGCCGCCCCCAGGATCGGAAGCGCATCCCGGGTTGCCTGCCTACGCCCCCCGGGGTCGCCTTGTCCTGTCAGGCAGTCGCGGCGCGCAGCGCCTTGCGGCGTGCCACGCGCTCGCGGATCGCCTCGACATCCGTGATCGGAGTCGCGGCGAAAAGCTCGCGCGTATAGGGATGCTTGGGGTCGGCAAAGACCTCTTCCCGCGTGCCCTGCTCGACCGCCTCGCCCTTGTTCATCACCAGCACGTCGTCGGCGATATAGCGCACCACCGACAGGTCGTGGCTGATGAAGACATAAGCCAGGTTGAACTCTTCCTGCAGGTCGGCGAGCAGGTTCAGAACCTGCGCCTGCACCGACAGGTCCAGCGCCGAGACCGGCTCGTCCAGCACCAGCAGCGTCGGGTTCAGCATCAAGGCGCGGGCGATGGCGATGCGCTGCCGCTGCCCGCCCGAGAACATGTGCGGATAGCGGTTGAACACCTCGGCCGGCAGGCCGACCTTGACCAGCATCTCCTCGGCGCGGCGGCGGCGCTCGGCAGAGGGCGTGTCGGTGTTCAGAAGCAGCGGCTCCATCAGCACGTCGCCGATCTTCTGGCGCGGGTTCAGGCTGCCATAGGGGTTCTGGAACACCATCTGCACCTTGGAGCGCATCTCGCGCGTCAGCCGCGCCTTGGCGATATCGACCGGCTTGCCCTCGATCATGAGTTCGCCGCCCGAGGCCGGATCGATCAGCGCGATGATCCGCGCCAGCGTCGACTTGCCGGACCCGGATTCGCCGACGATGGCCAGCGTCTTGCCGCGATCCACCGAGAAGTTGATGCCCTTGACCGCGCGCACCGTCTTGGCGGCGCGGGTCAGCGAGCCGGGGACGTAATAGTCGCGGACCAGGTTGCGACCTTCGACGACATGGGTTTCGGTGCTCATGGCTGCACCTCCGGTTCAAGGAAGCTGCCGACGGTGGGCAGCCGGTCGCCGGTGGCGTTTTCCGGCAGCGCCGAAAGCAGCGCACGGGTATAGGGATGCGAAGGCCGCTCGAACAGCGTCAGCACGTCGGCCTCTTCCATCTTCTTGCCCTTGTATTGCACCTGCACGCGGTCGGCCGTCTCGGCCACCACGCCCATGTCGTGGGTGATCAGGATCAGCGCCATGCCGGTCTGTTCCTGCAGCTTCATCAGCAGGTCCAGGATCTGCTTCTGGATCGTCACGTCCAGCGCCGTCGTCGGCTCGTCCGCGATCAGCAGGCGCGGGTTGGTGGCGATGGCCATGGCGATCATCACCCGCTGGCACTGGCCGCCCGACATCTGGTGCGGATAGGATTTCAGCTTTTCCTCGGGGTCGGGAATGCCGACCTGGCGGTAAAGCTCCAGCGCCCTCGCCCGCGCGGCCCGTTTCGACAGGCCCGCGTTGAAGCGCAGCACCTCCTCGATCTGGTAGCCGGTGGTAAAGGACGGGTTCAGCGAGGCGATGGGCTCCTGGAAGATCATGGTGATCTCGCGCCCGATGATACGGCGGCGCTGGCGCGGGGTCATGCGCAGAAGGTCCTGCCCGTCGAAGCTCATCTCGTCGGCGGTAACGGTGGCGGTGTCGGGCAGAAGCCCCATCGCCGCCAGCATCGAGACCGACTTGCCCGAGCCCGACTCGCCCACGATGGCCAGCACTTCGCCCTTGTCCACGGTCACGTCGATGCCGTCCACGGCGGTGAAGCTGCCGGTCGAGGTGGCGAAGCGGACGGTCATGTTGCGGATTGTCAGCAAGGCCATGGCTCAGCTCCGCTTCAGTTTCGGGTCGAGCGCGTCGCGCAGACCGTCGCCCATCAGGTTGATCGCCAGCACCGAGACCAGGATGGCAAGGCCCGGGAAGGTCACAACCCACCAGGCGCGCAGGATGAACTCGCGCGCCTCGGCAAGCATGGTGCCCCATTCCGAGGCCGGCGGCTGCGCGCCCATGCCAAGGAATCCCAGCGCGGCCGAGTCGAGCACAGCGCTGGAAAAGCTCAGCGTCGCCTGCACGATCAGCGGCGCAAGGCAGTTGGGCAGGATGGTCTTGAACATCAGCCGCAGGTTCGACGCGCCCGCCACCTTGGCGGCGGTGACATATTCGCGCGCCTTCTCGCTCATCACCGCGGCGCGGGTCAGGCGGGCGAAATGCGGCTGGTAGACGATGGCGATGGCGATCATCGCATTGGTCAGGCCCGGCCCCAGGATGGCGACCAGCACCAGCGCCAGCAGCAGCGAGGGAAAGGCCAGCACCACGTCCATGACGCGCATGATGACCGTATCCACCCAGCCGCCGAAGAAGCCGGCGACCAGGCCGATGATGATGCCGCCGGTCAGCGCGATGGCGACGACGACGATGCCGATGAACAGCGAATATTGCGCGCCGTAGATCAGCCGCGACAGCATGTCCCGGCCCACGGCATCGGTGCCCAGAAGGAAGCCCGCGCGGCCGCCATCCTGCCAGATCGGCGGCACCAGGAGCGCGTCGCGATATTGCTGGGTGGGATCATGCGGCGCGATCAGCGATGCAAAGATCGCGGTCAGCACCAGCAGGATGAAGACGACGAGGCCGATCACCGCGCCGCGGTTCTGGCTGAAGTAGAACCAGAACTCCCTGAGCATCCGGCGGCGGATGGCCGCGTCCGAAATCTTGACGGTGGTATCGGTCATTTGTGCCGGATCCTCGGGTTGATGAGACCATAGGTCAGATCGACGATCAGGTTCACGATCATCACGATGGCGGCGATCAGCAGCAGGCCCGACTGCACCACCGGATAGTCGCGGCGCGAGATCGAGTCGATCATCCACTTGCCGATGCCGGGCCAGGAAAAGATCGTCTCGGTCAGGATGGCGCCGGCCATCAGCACGCCGACCTGCAAGCCGATGGTGGTGATCACCGGGATCAGGGCGTTGCGCAGCGCATGCACGCCGATCACCCGACGGCGCGACAGGCCCTTGGCGCGGGCGGTGCGGACGTAATCCTCGCCCATCACCTCCAGCATGGCCGAGCGGGTCTGGCGCGCGATCACCGCAAGCGGGATGGTCGCCAGCACGATCGAGGGCAGGATCAGGTGGCTGACCGCCGAGGCGAAGGCGCCCTTCTGCCCCGAGATCAGGCTGTCGATCAGCATGAATCCCGTCACCTGCGGAAAGAAATACATCAGCGAGATGCGGCCCGAAACCGGCGTCCAGCCCAGCACGCCCGAAAACAGGATGATGAGCAGAAGCCCCCACCAGAAGATCGGCATCGAGAACCCGACCAGCGCCGCGGTCATGGAAAACTGGTCGAACCAGGAACCGCGCTTGATCGCCGCGATCACGCCCACGGGCACACCGATCACCGTGGCGATGACGATGGCCACCAGCGCCAGTTCGACCGTGGCCGGGAACAGCGCCAGGAACTCGGTCAGCACCGGCTTCTTGGTCACCAGCGAATTGCCCAGGTCGCCCTGCAGCAAGTTGCCGAGATAGTGGAGGTATTGCTGCCAGACCGGCTTGTCATAGCCGAGCTGCGCCGCGATCTGGGCGTAGCGCTCGGGCGAGACGCCGCGCTCGCCGGCCATCAGCAGCACGGGATCGCCGGGCAGCAGCCGGATGAAGCCGAAGGCCACCAGCGTGATCCCGATCATCGTCGGAACCAGGTAAAGCAGTTTCTTGAGGATGAATCTGAGCATCGAACCCTAACCTAAGGGCCGTGCAAGGAAGTTTCCCTGCACGGCCGCGAGAGTTTTCAATCCGGGCGCGACCTTATTCGGTCAGGTCCACGGTGTCGAAGGCATAGTCGCCCAGCGGCGATTGCACGAAGCCGGTCACGTTCTTGGCCATCGGCACGTATTGCGTCGAATGTGCCAGCGTGGCCCAGGGCGCCTCTTGCTTGAAGATGACCTGCGCCTCTTCGTAAAGCTTCACGCGCTCGTCGTGGTCCGAACTCGCCTTGGCCTTGGCCAGCAGGTCCGAGAACGCCTCGTTGCACCAGAAGGCGCGGTTCGCGCCGCCCGGATTGGCCGACGCGCAGCTGAGCAGCACCGACAGGAAGTTGTCGGGGTCGCCGTTGTCGCCGGTCCAGCCCAGGATGACGGCGCCCTTGCGGCCCTCTTCCATCGACTTCTTCAGGTATTCGCCCCATTCGTAGCTGACGATCTCGACCTTGACGCCGATCTTGGCGAAGTCGCTCTGGATCATCTCGGCCGTGCGGCGGGCGTTGGGCATGTAGGGGCGCTGCACCGGCATGGCCCAGACTTCCATGGTCAGGTCCTTGACGCCGGCTTCCTCGAGCATCGTCTTGGCCGCCTCGGGGTCGTATTTGTCGTCCTCGATGGCGTCGTTATAGGACCACATGGTCGGCGGGATCGGGTTCTTGGCGACCTCGGCATTGCCCTGATAGACGGCCTCGATCAGCGCCGGCTTGTCCAGCGCCATGTTCAGCGCCTTGCGGACCTGCGGATTGTCGAAGGGCGCGACGGTGGTGTTATAGGCCAGATAGCCCACGTTCAGGCCGGGCTGCTCGTCCAGCTTGAGGTTCGGATCGGCCCGGATCTCGTCCAGGTCGGCGGGCGCGGGATAGGGCATCAGGTGGCATTCGCCGGCCTTGAGCTTTTGCAGCCGCACCGATGCGTCGGGGGTGATGGCAAAGACCAGGTCGTCGACCTTGGGCGCCTCGCCCCAGTAATCGGCGTTCTTCTGGTAACGGATCACCGCGTCCTTCTGATAGGCGACGAAGCGGAAGGGGCCGGTGCCGATCGGCGCGTTGTTCAGATCCTCGCGGGTGCCGGCGGTTTCCAGCGTATCGGCATATTCCTTGGAGACGATCGAGACGAAGGGCATCGCCACATTGGCGAGGAAGGGCGCCTCGGGCTGGCTCAGGGTGAACTTGACCGTGTGATCGTCTACCTTTTCGATGGACTTGATCAGCTTGTCCATCTCCATCGACGAGTAATACTCATAGGTGATGCCGGGGATGTATTCGTGCCAGGGATGGTCGGCGCTGGCCTGGCGCTCGAAGGTGAAGATCACGTCGTCGGCGTTGAAATCGCGCGAGGGCGTGAACTTGTCGTTGGAGTGGAACTTCACGCCCTGGCGCAGGTGGAAGGTGTACTCCAGTCCATCCTCGGACACGTCCCAGCTTTCGGCCAGCGCGGGCTCGATCTCGGTGGTGCCGGGCTTGAACTGCACCAGGCGGTTGTAGACCGCGTGGCCAGAGGCATCGAAGGTGGTGCCCGATGTATAGGGCGCCGCGTCGAAGCCCTCGGGCGAACCTTCCGAGCAATAGACGAATGTCTTGGCATGCAGCGGTGCCGCAGCCATCAGCGCAAAGGCCGACGCCGCGAGCATGCGGGTGGAGAAGAACGACATAATGCCTCCCATGTCTAGAGATATTCCCTGACCTGATGCAAACGAATCTGCCTGACAGGTCAAGTGCTCTGCCGGGCCTTGTCGTCATTTTGCCGCGATGACGCAGCGAAACGCCGAAAATTTCGCCTGATTTACGGCGTTTCGCGGGCAGGCATCGGCAGGAAGAGGCAGACCGTTTCCGCGAAAGCGGACTGAACGGGTCCGTTCAAGCGTTGTCGCGCTGCCAGATCCAGTCGTGGTCGGGATGATTCTCATAGCGCCATTTGCGGATCGGCCCGGCCATGACATTCAGGTAATACATCTCGTAGCCATAGGGCACGCCGCAGGGATGATGGCCGCGCGGCACCAGCACGACATCGTGGTTCTGCACCGCCATGGTCTCATCGAGGCTGCCGTCGTCGGTAAAGACCCGCTGGATGCCGTAGCCCTGCGCCGGATTGAGCCTGTGGTAATAGGTCTCCTCCAGGTAGGTCATGCGGGGAAAGTCATCCTCATCATGGCGATGCGGCGGATAGCTCGACCAGTTTCCGTCCGGCGTGAAGACCTCGGTAACCAGCAGGCTGTCGCAGTAATCCTCGTTCTCCATGGCGATGTTGTTGATGAAGCGAGTGTTGGCGCCCTGCCCGCGCTGGGTCAGGCTGATGCCCTGGGGGCCGATGCGGCGCGCGGGATGGCCGCCCTTGCCGGGGGCGAGGCAGACGGCCAGGGTCAGCGGCGTCGCGGCCTCGGCCCGCCAGTCGCTGCCATCGGGCAGATAGAGGCAATGCGGCGGCGTCTTTTCGAACACGTCCATCCGCCCGCCCATCTCGCCCCAATCCTGCCCGGCACCGGCGATGCGGGCCTTGCCCTCGACGATGACCAGGATCGCCTCGTTGCCGCCGGTATGCCCCTCGGCCACTTCGCCTGGTTCCAGTCGCCAGAGGTCGAAGCCGACATGGGACCAGCCCGCATCCTCGGGAGTGACGTGATGGACAAGGCCGTGCCGGCCGGCCGGTTTGCGCAAGAGTTTCATCGGTCCTCGCTGCGGTTCAGGAAAAGCGCCACGAACAGATAGATGCCCGCGGCACCGAACAGGATGGCCCAGAAGAGCGCCCCGCTGGCGGCCTCGAACCCCGCCCAGAGCAGGGGCAGCAGGACGCAGAGGATACGGATCCAGAGCGGGCGGAAGAACGGGTGTTTCGGATCGACCAGCATGGCACCAGCCTAGTGCAGCCCGGCGGCACGCGCCATGTCCTTGAGCGATTTCAGGCCCAGGGATTGGTATTCCAGCGGGTTGCGCCGGTCCGGGTCCTGCTCGGCCTCGATCACCAGCCAGCCGTCGTAGCCGGCATCGGCCAGGATCTTCAGCAGCGGCTGGAAGTCGATGGCGCCTTCGGGGTCGCCCGGCACGGTAAAGGCCCCGGCCAGCACGCCCTGAAGAAAGCTCATGCCCTTGGCGCGCACCTCGTCCGTCACGGCGCGGCGGATGTTCTTGGCGTGGAAATGCGCGACGCGGCCGACATGCCTTTTCAGCACCGCCTCGGGGTCGCCGCCGCCGAAGGTGCAATGCCCGGTGTCGAACAGCAGATGCGTCGCCGGTCCGGTCGCGGCCATGAAGGCGTCGATCTCCTCGGGGCTTTCGACCACGGTGCCCATGTGGTGGTGATAGGCCAGCGTCACGCCCCGGCTTGCCAGGTATTGCGCGAATTCCTCCATCTTGCGGCCGAATTCCGCCATGTCCTCGGCCGTCAGGCGCGGGCGGGCGTTGACCGGAACGTCGGGCCGGCCATGCACGGTATTCGAGCATTCGCAGGCGATGCAGACCTTGCAGCCATTGGCCTCGAGCCTGGCCAGATGCTCCTGCACCGCCGCGATCTCTTCCTCGACCGAGCGGGTCAGCAGCGCGGTGGAATACCAGCCCGAGACGAATTTCAGCCCATAGCGGCCCAGCAGGTCCTTGAGCTGCTGCGGGTCCGAGGGCCAGCGATGGCCGTTCTCGATACCGTCGAAGCCGATGACCTCGCCAGCCTCGTGCAGGATCTGCTCGGTCGGGATATGGGCGCCGATGGACTGGTCGTCATCATTGGCCCAGGCGATGGGATTGGTTCCGAAAAGGATCATTCTTTCGAGCCTCAATTGACAAGCTGCTGTTTTTGCATCCAGGTTTCATATCTTTCGCGGGCGGCGCCCAGCTTGTCGCCCTGGCCGGTCTGGGGCACGGCGACGTCCCACCAGCCGCCGCCGATGCCGGCCCCGGTCAGGGCCTCGGTGTCGATGACGACGACGCTGGGGATGTCGCGGCCACGCGCGGCCCGGATCGCGGCCTCCAGCGCGGCGATGTCCGAAACCTTCTCGGCATGCGCCCCCATGCTGGCGGCATGGGCGACGAAGTCGATCTGCGGCTCTTCGACCACGTTCGAGCTGGCATACATGTTGTTGAATTCCTCGCCGCCGCATTCCTGCTGCAGCCGGTTGATGCAGCCATAGCCGCGGTTGTCGGTCAGCACGACGGTGAAGGGCACCTTCAGCATGACGGCCGTCGCCAGCTCGCTGTTGGCCATCATGTAGCTGCCGTCGCCGACCATGCAGATCACCTCGGCCTCGGGTCGGGCCATGGCGATGCCAAGCGCGCCGGCGACCTCGTAGCCCATGCAGCTGTAGCCGTATTCCATGTGATAGCCGCCGGGGCTCGCGCGCCACAGCACCTGCAAGGCGCCGGGCATGGTGCCGGCCGCGCACATCACCACGGTATTCTCGCCGGCGACGCGCTGCACCGCGCCGATCACCTGCGCATCCGAGGGCAGCCCGTCATGGTTCGGCGCCGCCATGGCCTTGTCGGCCAGCGCGAACCAGTCGGCGCGCGGCGCCGCGTCGGGTTCGGCAAAGCGATGCGCGCCAAGCGCGGCACCGATCCGCTCCAGCGCCACCCGGGCATCCGCGACCAGCGGCACCGCGCCGTGCTTGGCCGCGTCATAGCCCGTGAGGTTGATCGAGACCAGCCGCCGCGCCGGATTGGCGAAAGCCGTCCAGGAGCCGGTGGTGAAGTCCTGGAACCGCGTGCCGACGCCGATGATCAGGTCGGCCCGCGCGCAGGCGGCATTGCCGGCATCGGTGCCGGTAACGCCGGGCGAGCCGAGGTTCAATTCCTCGCGCCAGTCGATGGCGCCCTTGCCGGCCTGGGTCTCGACCACGGGAATGCGGTGGCGCCTGGCGAAATCCAGCAGCGCGGCCTCGGCCCCGGAATAGATCACGCCCCCGCCCGAGACGATCACAGGCCGCTCGGCCTTTCGGATCAGAGCGACGACCTCGGCCAGTTCGGCGGCATCCGGCTCGGGACGGCGGATGCGCCAGACCTTGGGCGCAAAGAACGCTTCGGGCCAGTCGTAAGCCTCGGCCTGCACGTCCTGGCAGAAGGCCAGCGTCACCGGCCCGCAATTCGCCGGATCGGTCATCACCTGCATGGCGCGCGGCAGCGCCGTCAGCAGATGCTCGGGCCGCGAGATGCGGTCGAAATAGCGGCTCACCGGACGGAAGCAGTCATTGGCGCTGACCGTGCCGTCGCCGAAATCCTCGATCTGCTGCAGGACCGGGTCGGGACGGCGGTTGGCAAAGACATCGCCCGGGATCAGCAGCAGCGGCAGGCGGTTCACATGCGCCAGCGCGGCGGCGGTCACCATGTTGGTCGCCCCCGGCCCGATGGAGCTCGTCACCGCCATGGCACGGCGGCGCTTTCTGGTCTTGGTCCAGGCGATGGCGGCATGGGCCATGGTCTGCTCGTTCTGGCCGCGCAGCGTCGGCAGGGCGTCGCCGATGCCATGCAGCGCCTCGCCGATGCCCGCGACATTGCCGTGGCCGAAAATCGCCCAGACCGCCTCGATGAAACGCTCGCCCTCCTCGGTCATCTGCACCGACAGCCAGCGCATCATCGCCTGCGCGGCGGTCAACCGGATCGTCCCGCTCATGCCTTGCCTCCTTGGCGCGCATCGGCGCCGATGTCCCATTTGACCCGATCTTCCGGGGTGAACCGGCCCGCCCCGCTCATGCCGCCACCTTCGCGGCCGCGCGGGCCCGGTCCCAAAGCGCGCAAAGGCGGCCATAGCGCCGACCCATCTCGGCCACGGCCTCGTCGTCGGTGCGGCGCCCAGCGAGCCAGTCGCGCGCCACATCGCCGAAGATCGTCCGGCCGACGGCAAAGCCCCGGACCAGGTCGTGCCGCGCCGCCTTTTCGAAACTGGCCGCCAGTTCGGCCTCGGCCGCGTCCAGCCCCAGCACGACGATGCCGCGCAGCCAGGGATCATGCGCCCGGATCGCCTCCACCGCCTGATGCCAGGCGGCATCGGATTGCAGCGGTTCCAGCTTCCACCAGTCGGGATAGACGCCGATCTCGTACCAGCGCCGGATCAGCGCCGCCGTGGTCCCGTCATCCACCGGCCCGACCTTGGAGGGGATGATCTCCAGCAGGAATTCCAGGTCATTGGCCCGCGCCGCCTGATAAAGCCGGGTGACGGTCGCCTCCTGGTCCGCGCGCGTCGCCGCGTCGTCGCCGGGATGGCAGAAGCACAGCACCTTGACCACCTGCCCCGCCGGCCATTCCATCAGCCCCTCGCAGGCCGCGCCCAGCTCCGGCTCCAGCCGCAGGGGACGCGAGCCCGGCCATTCGCAGGGCCGCCCGACCCAGAGCCCGGTGCCGGCCGCGGCATGCAGCGCCGCCCGTCCCAGCCGGTCGTCGCACAGGATGCCATGGCCCGGGCGGCCGTCCTGCACCGCCAGCGCGGCCTTCAGGCACAGCCGCTTGAAGGCGCCGATCCGTTCGGGCGTCGCGCCCTGCATCTCTTCCAACTGGATGCGGTGATCGAAGGCAAAGGCGCGGATGTCGCCTTGCAGCGGATGCAGGTTGGTGGCGCGGTGGATGCGCTCAAGCTCGGCATCCTTGCGCAGCGCCCGCTCTCGGATGCCGCGCCTGAGAAAGAACTCCAGCTCGGCCAGCGAGGGATAGGCGGGCGTGCAGCCATGCCGGCTGACGGCAAAGGCGCCGCAGGCATTGGCGTATTCCAGCGCCCGGGGCCAGGGCTCGCCGTCGAGCCAGCCCTTGAGCAGCCCGGACATGAAGCCGTCGCCGGCACCCAGCACGTTGAAGACCTCGATCGGAAAGCCCGGCCCGGTCTCGCCGCTGTCCCAGCCCTCGACGGCGCCGGTAAAGGCCACCGCACCCGCCGCGCCGCGCTTGCAGACCAGCACCGCAGGCGTCAGGGCGCGGACGGCCCGCAGCGCCGCAAGCGTGTCGGTCGAGCCGCCGGCGATATGGAACTCTTCCTCGGTGCCGACGATCAGGTCGAAAAGCGGCAGATGCGCCTGCAGCTTCGCCGTCACGCTGTCGCTGGCGATAAAGCGGTTCTCGCCGTCGCCATGGCCGGACAGCCCCCAGAGGTTGGGGCGATAGTCGATGTCCAGCGCCGTCTGCCCCCCCGCTTCGCGCGCCAGACGCAGCGCCTTGAGGACCGCCGCCTCGGTGCGCGGATGGCTCAGATGCGTGCCGGTGGCGACCACGGAGCGCGCTTCGGCGATCAGCCCCTCGTCGATGTCATCCTCGCACAGCGCCATGTCGGCGCAATTCTCGCGATAGAAGATCAACGGAAAGCTGTCCTCGTCGCGAATGCCCAGCAGGACAAGCGCCGTCAGCCGTTCGGGGTCGGTCGCGACGCCGCGCACGTCCACCCCCTCGCGCACCAGTTCCTCGCGCAGGAAGCGGCCCATATGCTCGTCGCCCACCCGGGTGATCAGTGCCGAGCGCAGCCCCAGCCGCGCCGTGCCACAGGCCATGTTGGTGGGCGAGCCGCCGACATATTTGCTGAAGGACCGCATGTCTTCGAGCCGGCCCCCGATCTGCGCGCCGTAAAGGTCGACCGAAGAGCGGCCGATGGTGATGACGTCCAACGTCCTGCTCATCCCTCAGCCCTCCACGGGTTCCGACAGGGCGGCGCGCAGGTGGTCCATGCTGGCGCGCAATGCCGCTTCGATATCGTCCAGCGCATGAACCTCGGGCGCGAAAGGCTCGAAGCTGACCGGCCCGTCATAGCCGTCGGCCAAAAGCGCGCGCAGTTGCGCCAGGTTCTCCAGCCGGTCGCCGGCGTCGACCAGCAGGCGATGGCCGTCCAGCATCTCGGCGACCGCCAGCGACGGATCGGTCACGCCCGAGACATGCACCAGCCCGGTGCGATGCGGGAAGAACGCGGTTTCGCCCGCCAGATGGTGGTGGAACGTGTCGTGCAGCAGGCGGAAGGCGTCGAAGCCGCCCGCCTCGGTGATGGCGGCGACGGCCTCGGCCTTGCGGCGCAGCGAGCTTTGCGGGAAGCCCAGCGGCTCGACCAGCCCGGTCAGCCCGCGCGGCTGCAGGATGGCGCGCAGCCTGTCCAGCGCCGCCACCGTCTGGGAATGGGCGATCTCGGTGCCGTCGTTCAGCGGGCACAGCACCAGCGCCTGCGCCCCTGCCCCGGCGGCGAAATCCGCCAGGCGCTCGGCGCGGCCGGCCAGATCCTCGCTCCATAGGTTGAAGGGATAGAGCGCGTTGACCGACAGGATGGCCACGCCGGCATCGGCAGCCATGCGGGCGACCTCGGCCGGGGCCAGCCCGGTCACGTCGGGCAGGTCGTTGCGGATCTCGACCTCGGTGCAGTCGAGGCGGCGGGCCAGGGCAAGGAACTCGGCCAGCGGCAGGCGCGGGGCGACGATATGGTTCAGGGCAAAGCGCATGGCGAACCTCAGGCGTAAAGGGCGGGACGGGCGGGCAGTTCGATCGCGACGGACTCGCCCCCGGCTTCCTGCGCGGCGACGCAGGCATCGGCGGTGACCGCGGCGACATAGCCGTCCCAGGCGGTCGGGCCGGCGGCGGTGCCCCTGGCGGCGGCCTTCAGGAAATCGGCCAGTTCATAGTCGTAGCTGTCGATGAAGCGGTCCTTCCAGTCCATCAGGATCGGCTGGCCAAGCACCGCGCCCGAACGGGTCTGGATGCCCATCGGCTCGGGCAGCCGGGCGATGCCGTCCTCGCCCACGATCTCGCACTGGATGTCGTAGCCGTAATGGCAGTTCACAAAGACCTCGACATCGATCACCACGCCCCGGGCAGTCTCCAGCACCACCACCTGCGGGTCGCGCAGCTTTTCATGGGCACGCGGCGACTTGCGCGGGAAGAGCACCCGGGCGCCGACATAGTCGTCGTCGAGCAGCCAGCGCAGCACGTCGATCTCGTGGATCAGCGTGTCGTGGATCGCCATCGGGGTCAGGTAGTTCTCGCCCACCCGCGGATTGCGATGCGCGGCATGCACCATCAGCGGCGCGCCGGTCACCTCGGCCACCGCCTTTTTCAGCGCGACATAGCCCGGATCGTAGCGGCGCATGAAGCCGACCTGCACCAGCCGCTTGCCGGCCGCCTCTTCGGCCTCGACGATGCGGCGCGCGCCTTCGGCGGTGGTGGCCAGCGGCTTTTCGCAAAAGCACGGCTTGCCGGCGGCGATGGCGGCCAGCACGTATTCCTCATGCGTCTGGCCCCAGGAACAGACGAGGATCGCATCCACCTCGGCATCGCGGATCAGCGCATGCGGGTCGTCGAAGATCCGCGCCTCGGGGGCATGGTCGCGCTGGCAGGCCTCGGCATTGGCACGGTTCACGTCGTTCAGCGCCGCGACCCTGGCGCCGGCCAGGACCTGGTTGATGCGCCGGGTATGGTCCTGGCCGATGGCGCCGGTGCCGATCACTCCGATCTTCAGGGTCATGCTCATTTGCTCCAATAGGTGTCGATGTAGCGCTGCATTTCGTTGCGCATGAATTTGCCGGACTGGTCGGCGCGGTCCTCCCAGGCAAAGACGCAGGCGGTCATGATGCCGTCGAAGCCGATCTCGGCCAGGGTGCCGAAGAAGTCGTCCCAGGGCACCTCGCCCTGGCCGATGTCGAGATGCTGGTGGATGCGCGCCTGCGTGCCCGGAGGGTTCAGGATATAGCGCAGGCCCGAGCTGGCCTTGTGGTTGAAGGTGTCGCCGACATGGACATGCGCCAGCACGTCGGCGGCCTCGCGCAGCATCGCCCGGGTGTCGTCGCCGAAATAATAGGTATGCGGCGCGCAATAGAGGAACTTCACCCGCGGCGAGTTCACCGTGCGGATGATGTCGAGCGCGGGCTGCAGCGTCTCGCACCAGTCCTCGGGATGGGGCTCGACATGCAGGTTGATGCCCTCGCGCTCGAAGATCGGCACCAGCTCTTCCATGCTGCGCCACCAGGCGTCCTCGCAAGCCTCGATCATCGAGCCGGTGTGGCAGCAGTAGCACGAGCCCTTGTCGGGATGCGGGCCGCGGCCGAATTCGCTGTTCATGGTGTCGACGCCCAGCTCGACCGCGATCTCGATGGCGCGCTTCCAGTGCTTGACGGCGGCCTGCCGCTCGGTCTCGTCATTGCTGGCCCAGCGATACATCGGCAGCAGGCTGGCGATGCCGACCTCGGCCTCGCGCAGCGCCTGCTTCAGCGCCTTGATGCGGTCGGGAAAGACGCGGGGCGCCTTGAACCATTCCAGAAAGTCGCCGCGCGGGCTCAGCTCGATCCAGTCGTAGCCGAGTTCCCTGACCTTTGCGGGGATCTGCTCCAGCGGCAGGTGGCGGTGCATGAAGGGGTCGATGGCGATTTTCATTGCGTCCTCAGAAAGTGACGGGCTGGCCGGTCTCGGCGGACCGGGCCATGCCGTGGATGATGCGTTCGATGACCAGGCCGTCAGTGAAGTCGGGCCAGGCGCGGGCGGTGCCGGCGATGGCCTGGCGCAGCATTTCCGCCTCGACCACCTTCTGCTCGTTGAAGCCGAAATTATGGCCGGCGGCCGGGCAGAAGGCGGCAAAGCCGGGCTGCGCCGGGCCGGTCAGGATGCGGCGGAAACCGTCCGCCTCGGGCGGGCCGGGCCGGTAGAGCCAAAGCTCGTTCATCCGCTCCTGGTCGAAGCGCAGCGTGCCCTCGGTGCACTGCACCTCCCATGCCAGGCGGCAGCGATAGCCGCGGGCCACCCGCGAGCAGGAGAATTCGCCCGAGGCGCCCGAGGCAAAGCGGATCAGCGCCTGGGCCTGGTCTTCGTTCTCGACCGGGGCCGTGCCGTCCTGATGTGGACGCCGGGCGATCACCGTGTCCATCTGCGCCTGGACCCGCGCCACCGGCCCCATCAGCGCCAGCATGACCGAGACCAGATGGCAGCCCAGATCCCCCAGCGCGCCCAGCCCGCCTTCGGCACTGGTCAGCCGCCAGCTCCAGGGCAGCTGCGGATCGGCCATGTAATCCTCGTCATAGATGCCGCGGAAATGGATCGGTCGGCCGATGGCGCCCGCGGCCACCATCTCGGCGGCGGCGCGGAAGGCGGGCGAGCGGGCGTAGTTGTAGCCCAGGATGGTGACGCGGCCCGAGGCGCGGGCGGCGGCCTCCATCGCCTCGGCATCCGCGACGGTCAGCGCCATGGGCTTTTCCAGCCAGACATGCTTGCCCGCCGCCAGCGCCGCCTCGGCCATCTCGCGATGCATGCCGTTCGGCGTGGCGATCGAGACCACGTCGACGGCCGGATCGCCGACCGCCGCGCGCCAGTCATCGGTGGCGCGAGCAAAGCCGAAGGCTGCGGCATGTTCGGCGGCCTTGCGGGCGGGCGTGTCGGCCAGCACCTCCAGCCGGGGCGGCAGGCCGCCGAATGCGGTGGCAAGATTGCGCCAGGCCATCGCATGGCACTTTCCCATGAACCCGGTGCCGATCAGGGCGACACCGAGGGATTTCTCCGTTGCGGTCATCGGGCTTACTCGTAGTTCGAGAGGTTCTCGGGGGTGACGGGCTCGAAGGGCACCCAGATATTGCGTTCGGGCGTTTCGCCCCCCGCCATGGCGATGGCGGTCTGGACCGCGACCTCGCCCTGACGGGTGGCGTTCTGGTAGACGGTGACGTCCAGGTCGCCGGCCCGCATCGCCGCGAGGCCGTCGGGCGTCGCGTCGATGCCGGCGACGACGACCTTGTCCATCGCCACCCCCGCCGCCTTCAGCGACTGGATGGCGCCGATGGCCATCTCGTCATTGTTCGAGATGATGGCGTCGAAGGCGATGCCCGAGCTCAGCCAGTTGGTGGCGATGTCCTGCCCCTGGGTGCGGTTCCAGTTGCCGACCTGCCTGTCGACGATACTCATGCCCGAGCATTCCGGGGTGGCGATCACCTCTTCGATGTCGCGGGTGCGGATGGCCGAGGCCTCGTTCTCCAGCGGCCCCATCAGCACCATCACGTTGCCCTTGCCGCCCAGCATCCGGCAGACCTCGCGCGTCTGCATGGTGCCGCTTTCCACCTCGTCCGAGCCGACGAAGCTGGTGCCCTTGGGCAGCGCCTCATGGCCGATCGGCGGGTGGTTGACATAGACCAGCGGCACGCCGGCCTGGGTCGCCATCTGCGTCATCGCCGGGGTGGCGGCGCCGTCGACGGCGTTGACGATGATCGCATCGACACCATTGGCGATGAAGTTCTGCACCTGGTTCTGCTGGCGGGCGACGTCGAGCTGCGCGTCCTCGAGGATCAGCTCGGCGCCATCCTGCGCCGCCTGCTGCTTGATGCCGTTCAGCAGGATGGTCAGGAAGGGATTGTCGAAGCTGGTCATGCTGACCCCGATCCGGGTGCCCCCGGCCAGGGCCGGGGCGGAAAGCCCCAGCACCAGCGCCATTGCGGTCAAGCCTTTCATCATCGGTCCCCTTACGCCTTCTTGCGCTTTTTCTGGCGGTAGACATCGGCGACCACGGCGGCGACGATGATCACGCCCTTGATCATCTCCTGGTAATAGGCGTCGAGCCGCAGGAAGGTGAAACCCGAGATGATGACGCCAAAGATCACCATGCCGATCATCGTTCCCAGGATCGAGCCGCGCCCGCCGGTCAGGGACACGCCGCCGATCACCGCCATGGCGATGGCGTCCAGCTCGTACATGGTGCCCATGCCGGCCTGCGCCGTCAGGCCGCGGGCGGCGACCACGATCCCGGCCAGCGCCGACAGAAGCCCGGCGATGGCATATATCCTGACCAGCTGGCGCTCGACGTTGATCCCCGAGACGCGCGCGGCCTGCGGATTGGCGCCGATGGCATAGGTGAACTTGCCGTAGCGGGTGTATTTCAGCGCGACATGGAAGATCAGCGCCACCACCAGGAAGATGAAGACCGGCATCATGCCCTTGCCGATGGCGGCGAAGCTGTCCGAGGGAAAGCTGATCGGCTGGCCCTTGGTATACCATTTGGCAAAGCCCCGCGCCGTCACCATCATGCCCAGCGTGGCGATGAAGGGCGGGATCCTGGTATAGGCGATCAGCACGCCGTTGATCGTGCCGCAGAGCAGCCCGAAAAGCAGCCCGGCCAGCAGCGGCACCACCACCGGCAACCCGGTCAGGTCGGGATAGATCGCCCGCTCGTAGCCGGCGGCCTGCGCAAGGCTCATCGAGATCATGGCGGTGGCGCCGACGATCGAGCCCGACGACAGGTCGATGCCGCCCGAGATGATGACCTGGGTCACGCCGATGGCGATGATGCCCACCACCGAGACCTGCAGGATCATGATGGACAGCCGTTGCCAGTTGCCCAGGAAGCTCTGCCCCTGCATGATCCAGCCCAGGATCTCGAAGGTCAGGCTGATGCCGACCAGGACCAGAAGGATGTTGAGTTCCGCCATCATCGGGCGGTGGCGGCGCGGTGCCGCGGCCATGCTTGCGTCTGACATGGGGTTCCCCTGTTACTTGGCGGCCAGCGACATGATCTTGACCTGATCGGCCTCGGCCCGGTCGAGAAAGCCCGACACATGGCCCTCGTGCATGACCATGATGCGGTCGCTCATTCCCAAGACCTCGGGCATTTCCGAGGAAATCATGATGACGGCCACGCCCTGCGCGGCCAGCTTGGTGATCAGCCGGTGGATTTCCGCCTTGGCGCCCACGTCGATGCCGCGGGTGGGCTCGTCCAGGATCAGGATGCGCGGTTCGGTCAGCAGCCAGCGAGCGATCAGCAGCTTCTGCTGGTTGCCGCCCGACAGGTTCTCGACCGTCTCGCGCAGGCTGGGTGTCTTGATGCGCAGCGTCGCGGCCATCTCCTCGGCCTTGGCGGCGACGGTCCGCAGGTCGATGAAGCCGTTTTTCACATGGCTTCTGGTGATCAGCGCCGACTGGATGTTTTCCAGGCAATCGAGGATCAGGAAGCAACCGCTTTCCTTGCGGTCCTCGGTCAGGAAGGCCATGCCATGCCCCATGGCGTCCGAGGGACAGGTGATCTGCACATGCCGGCCGTCGATCAGGATGTCGCCGATGGGCGCGGGATGGACGCCGAAGATCGCCTCGGCCACGTTCGAGCGCTTCGAGCCGACCAGCCCGGCGATGCCCAGGATCTCGCCGGCGCGGACCTGGAAGCTGACGTCGTGGAACACGCCCGGCAGGGTCAGGTTCCTGACCTCGAGCACGGTCTCGCCGATCTCGCATTCGATCTTGGGGAACATCTCGGTGATCTCGCGGCCGACCATCATGCGGATGATGTCGTCGCGGGTCACGTCGGCGCTGGGATGGGTGCCGACATACTTGCCGTCGCGAAAGACGGTGAACTCGTCGGCGATCTCGAACAGCTCGTTCATCTTGTGGGTGATGTAGACGATGCCGATGCCGCGCGACTTCAGGTCGCGGATGATGGCGAACAGATGCTCGACCTCGGCCTCGGTGATGGCGCTGGTCGGCTCGTCCATGATCAGCACGTCGGAATTGTAGGAAACCGCCTTGGCGATCTCGACCATCTGCTTTTGCGCCACGGTCAGTTCGCCGACCTGCTGGTCGGGGTCCAGGCGGATGTTCAGCCGGCCCAGCAGTTCGGCCGTCATCTGCCGCATCCTGCCGTGATCGACCAGCCCCAGCCGGTTCAGCGGCTCGCGCCGGATCCAGATGTTCTCGGCCACCGTCATCCAGTTCATCAGGTTCAGTTCCTGGTGGATCATGGCGATGCCCGAGTTCAGCGCGTCGAGCGGCGTCCTGACATCCAGCGGCTGCCCGGCAAAGCGCACCTCGCCGCCATCGGGCGTATAGACGCCGGCGATGATCTTCATCAGCGTGGATTTCCCGGCGCCGTTCTCGCCCATCAGCGCATGGACGGTGCCGGGGCGGATCTTCAGCTGCACCCCGTCCAGGGCCTTCACGCCCGGGAATTCCTTGGTGATGTTGTCGACTTCCAGAATGTATTCGCCATGCCAGGCGCTGGTCCGGTCAAGCATCGTCTCCCCCTTCGTCTTGATCGGGCGGGGCCGGGACGACCCCGCCGCCGGCATCAGTTCCTGGAAAGGAACTCGTCCAGATTTTCGGGGGTGACGAGTTGGAAGGGCACATAGACCTTTTGCTCGACCGTCTCGCCACGGGCGAGCTTCAGCGCCGTGTCGACCGCCCCGTGGCCCTGCCCGGCCGCATCCTGGAACACCGTCACGTCCAGATCGCCGGCCTTCATCGCCGCCAGCGCGTCCTGCGTCGCGTCGATGCCGCCGATCACCACGTCATCCATCGGACGGCCCGCCGATTTCAGCGCCTGGATCGCGCCGATCGCCATCTCGTCGTTGTTCGAGATCACCGCGTCGAACTCGGTCCCGGCCGAAAGCCAGTTGCTGACCAGGTCGGCGCCCTGGGTGCGCGACCAGTTCGCCGTCTGCTCCTGGACGATGGTGATGAAGCCGCATTCCGGCGTGGCCAGCACGTCCTTGATGTCCTGCGTGCGCATCCGCGCCGCCTGGTTCGACAACTCGCCCATCAGCACCACGGCCCGGGCCTCGGTCTTGCCCTGTTCCTTGAGCAGGCGGCAGATCTCCTGCGTCTCCAGCGTGCCGGATTCCTTTTCGTCCGAGGCGACGAAGGCCTGCTTCTCGGGCAGGCTGTCCAGGTTCACCGGCTGGCGGTTGACAAAGACCATCGGGATGCCGGCGTTCTGCGCCGCCGCGCTCATGGCGATGGTGGCGTCGGTATCGACCGGGTTCACGATGATCGCATCGACGCCCGAGGCGACGAAGTTCTCGATCTGGTTCAGCTGCTTGCCGACGTCGTTCTGCGCATCGTCGATCTGGATCGTCACGCCGTCCAGCGATGCCGCATGCTCCTGCATGCCGTTGCGCAGCACGGTCAGGAAATTGTCGTCGAACAGCGCCATGCTCACGCCGATATTCTCGGCCATGGCCGTGCCCGAGACCGTGACGGCACAGGCGGTCGTCAGCAGTAATGCTTTCATTCTCGTCATCCTCCCCAATCGGTTCCGCAGGCACCCAGGGCCCGCACAGGGCGGGCGGCATGTCCGATACCGGCCCTGCGCCCTGCCACCGGACCGCGACTCCCGAGCGCGGACCGTGGGGAGAGACTTCTGCCAGAAAGCGATTCCCGTCAAACTCTTTGAGAGGTTTTATCCATCATGAATGATAGAAAGATGGTCAATAATGATGGTTTTCCATCATTCTGGCCGATCACAGGCTTTCGGGCGTCACGACCAGAGAGGTGACGAAACGCTGGCCGGGATTCTCCGCCATGCCATGTTCCAGCACATGCGCGACGGCGCTCAGCAGATCCGCCGCCAGCGGCTGCAAGGGCGTCGCCAGCACCACCGAGACGATGCCCTGCATCAGCCCCTGGCGGGATTCCGGCGTCAGTTCGTTCACGATCAGCGCCACCTTGCCGCCCAGCTGCAATTCCTGGATCGCGGCGATGGCGCCCTCCATGCCGCCGCCGGCACAATAGATGCCGGCAAGGTCGGGGTGGCGCGCGGCGATCTCCAGCGTGGTCTCATAGGTCAGTTGCCGGGTTTCGAGGTTGATCATCGTGTCCAGAAAGGCGATCTCGGGCGCGTATTCGCGGAAATAGCTGCGAAACCCGGCCTCGCGCAGGTCGTGGCCGTGAAAGCGATGGCCGCCGATGAACAGCGCCAGCTTGCCCGGACGGCGCATGATGCGATGCATCAGCCAGGCGGCGGTGCGCCCGGTCTTGAGATTGTTGGTGCCCAGATAAGCCTCGCGCACGCCGGCGGCGAAATCGGACAGCAGCGAAAACACCGGAACGCCGCGCCCGCGCAGCATGGCGACGGCCGAGGTCACGTCGTGATGGTCGATGCCGGTCGCCGCCACGGCCTGCACCTTGCCGGCCATGCCGGCGATGGTTTCGGCGAAATCGGCCGGCGACTGGCCGGGCGAAAACCGGATGGTCAGCCGCCAGCGGCGCAGCGGATCCTGGCGCGCGGTCTCCTGGATGCGTGCGGCGAAATCCTGATAGAAAGCGTGGCGTTCCTTTTGCAGAACGATGCCCAGATGCAGTTCCGGCACATGCGCCAGCGCCCGCGCCCGGATCGCCGGCGCCGCGTGATAGCCGACCGCCTCGGCAGCTTCGGAAACCTTGCGCGCGGTTTCCTCGCGCACCCTGGCACGGCCGTTCAGCACGCGGTCGACCGTCGCCACGCTGACTCCGGCCGCCTTGGCCACATCCTCGATCGTCGGGCGTCCCGGCATGTCTTCCCTCATCCATATGAGGGTAAGCGTGATGGAATCACGTCAGGATTGCAATGCCCCGCAAAAGCGTTTCACCCCATGCCGAGGGGATCGCGGCGCCAGCGCGCCCGCTTGCGATCCTCGCGCAGGCTCCACAGCGCGATGGCGCCCCAACTGAAGCAGTAAAGCAGGCCCACCCCCAGCACCAGCCAGCCCGGGATCGGCCCGATGGCGGCGCGCTCCAGCAATTCGCCAAAGGATTGCAGCGCGGCCGGATGCACCGCCAGCTTGCCCAGATAGGCGGCGGTCTGGATCAGCAGGATCCAGAAGTAGTTGCGCCGGATGCGCCGGCCGATGGCGGTGCGCAGGCTGACGTGATAGGCGGGGCGGCGGTAATCCTCGGCCAGCCTGTCCTGCCAGCCGGTATCCATCCGCAAGTCGCCGTCGTTCAGCATCGGCGCCATGAAGTTCAGCTCCATCCAGCGGCAGCGTGCGCGCCAGACGTTGAAATAGCGATAGCGCCGCGCCTCCAGCATCAGGAAGAAGATGATGAGAATGCCGACCAGCACCAGCGGCAGGGGCGAAGCCTGGGGCGAGGAAAAGGTGATCGACAGCGCCACCCCCAGCGTCACCACCGACCAGTTGGTGGTGGTGTCGAGCCGTGTTCGCCAGATGGTCGAGCGATAGATCTCTGCCCGATAAAGATGCGCCAGCGCCCCGATCTCCGCCGTATCCAGCGGTTTGCGGCCGTTCCCCTGTCCGTCCATTTGCGCGTTCTCCCTGCCTCGCAGCTTGGCAGGGGACGCGTTTGGGGGCAAGTGCCCGCTATCCGGGCAGGCATGCGGATCGGCGCCTCATTCCCCCGTGCGCTTGCGGGTCAGCGAGAACTTGTAGGGCGAGACGCCGTATTGCCCCCGAAACACCTTGGAGAAATACGAGGACGAGCCAAAGCCGCAGGCCACCGCCACCTGCATGACGCTGAGATTGGTCTCGGTCAGCAGAGAGCGGGCATGCTGCAGCCGCACCTTGTTGAGATATTGCAGCGGCGTCGTGTCGAGGTAGCGCTGGAACAGCCGCTCCAGCTGGCGGCGCGAGATGCCCAGGTGGCTGGCGCATTCGCCCAGATCGACCTCGTCCTCGACATGGGCCTCGATATAGGCCACCGCGCGGATCAGGTGGTCGTTGCGCGTGCCCAGCCGGACGGAAAGCGAGCTGAGCTGCTCTTCCTCGCCGCGCCGGATCTGGCCCAGCAGGCACATGTTCATCACCGCCTGGCCGAGTTCGGCGCCGTAGTAATCCTCGATCAGCTTCAGCGCCAGCTCGGCCGAGGCGACGCCGCCGGCACAGGTGACGATGCGCTCGTCGATACAGAAGATGCGCCGCTCGGGCGCGAGGTCGGGATATTTCTCGGTGAAGTTCGGAAGGTTCTCCCAATGCAGGGTAAAGCGACGGCCGTTGAGAATGCCGGCGCGGGCCAGGGCATAGGCGCCGGTGCAAAGCCCGCCCACCGTGCCGCCATGGCGCCATTGCTTGCGGATCCAGTCGGTCAGTTCGGCGCTGCATCCCGCATCCGGCTCGACCCCGCCGCAGACCAGCACATAGTCCGAGGCGGGCGCCTCGGACAGCGGTGCGTCCGGCACCAGCGGCACCCCGTTCGAGCAGGCGATCGGCGCGCCCGTCTCGCTGTGGATGCGCCATTTGAACAGCAGCCTCTCGGTCAGCTGGTTGGCCACGCGCAAGGGCTCGATCGCCGAGGTGAAGGCCAGCATGGTGAAACGCGGCATCAGCACGAAAGAGATCGTGATCGGCGCCCGGGGCGGCGTCGAAAGCTTCACATGGGCAATGCCCCGCGCGATATAGCGCTCGCTGTCTTCGGCAACGGATTGCGGCACGATACCTTTCCCGAATGCTTCGCCCGGCCGGCGGACCGCGCGTCAGCTTTCGCATTGCCACAATGCGCGGCGGGCTGCCAAGCCCCTGCCCGCACGGTTCCCCCCGATCCGCGCCGCTTCCGGCGTCTCGTGCGGGGAAACCCCGCGGGATTTGCAGCGCCTGCGGCCATGGCGCGAAGGCGCCGGGCAACGCACCGGCATGAAGGCCGCGCTAGAACAGCCCGTGACGGCCGCCGACCGCGCCGACCACTGCCACCACCGACAGCGCCAGCAGAATGCGATGCATCCGCGCCAACCGCACGAAATCGCGCCCCGGATCGCGCGACCGGCGCATGCGGCGATGCAGGAACAGCGGCTCGATCAGGTAGAGCATGACCGAAAAGGCCAGCCAGACCGCCAGCATGGCATGCATCCACCAGAACCGCATCTCGGCGAAGCCGTGCCACATGTCGCCGCGCCAGACCATCCAGAATCCGCTGGCCCCGGCCAGCAGCACCCAAAGCCGGGCCTGCGGGGCGAACCGGCCCTCGATGCGGTGAAAGAAGCGCAGCCGCTCCGCCGCAGGGAAGGCGGCGGCGACGGCGGGGATCAGAACCGTGGTGACGAAGGCCACGCCGCCGATCCAGAACAGGACGGCGACGACATGGACGATCCGCGCCAGGGCAAGATCGTCCATGACGCGCCCCGCCTCAGGCCGCCAGCAATTCGTCGGCCGGACCGAAGAATTCGTAATGGATCCGGTCCGAAGGCACGCCCGCCAGCGACAGCGCCGCGACCGCCGCGCGCAGGAAGGGGCGCGGGCCGCAGATATAGTAATCCGCCTCGCCCGCCGGCGTATTGGCCAGCAGCCATTCCTCGGTGATCAGCCCGGCATGGTCGTAGTCGCGGCCGGCGACCTCGTCCGCCAGCGGGGTCTGGTGGAAATCGGTGACACGGATCTGCGGCCGCCCCTCGGCCAGCGCGCGGACATGGGCGCGCATCGCATGGGTGTCGCGGTCATGCGTGCCGTGGATGTAATGCACCGGAACCTGCGCGCCGGACTGCACCAGCGCCTCCAGCATCGCGACCATCGGCGTCAGCCCCACGCCCCCGGACAGCAGCACCACCGGCCGCTCGGGTCGCTCGGCCAGGAAGAACTCGCCCGCCGGCGCGGCAATCTTCAGCACCGCCCCCGGCGCCTGCTCATGCAGCCAGCCCGAGGCCAGCCCCTGCGGCTCGCGCTTGACCGAGATGCGATAGGTCCGGCCATTCGGCGCGGCCGAGATCGAATAGTTGCGCTTGGCCGGGGCATGGCCGGGGATCTCCAGCCAGAAGGTCAGGTACTGGCCCGGCTTGTGGGCCATCACCGGCCCGCCATCGACCGGGCGCAGCACGAAAGAGGCGATGGTGCTGCTTTCGCGGATCACCTCGTCGATGCGGAACGCGCGCCAGCCGTTCCAGCCGCCCTCGCTGGCCTGCTGTTCGTCGTAGATCCGCCGCTCACGCGCGATCAGGATGTTGGCGAGGAACCAATAAGCCTCGCCCCAGGCCTCCAGAACCTCGTCGGTGGCGGCGTCGTCCAGCACCGCCCGGATCGCGCCCAGCAGCGCCTCGGCGACATGGGGGTAATGTTCGGGCAGGATCTGCAGGCCGACATGCTTCTGGGCGATACGCTCGACCGCCGGGACCAGCGCCGTCACGTTGTCGATATTGTTTGCATAGGCCAGGATCGCTCCGGTCAGCGCGCGCGGCTGCGCCTCGGCCCCGTCCTGATGCGACTGGTTGAACAGGTCGCGGATTTCCGGGTTCTGGAACATGCGCGCATACATTTCACGCACGATATCAAGACCATGAGCCTCGATCGCGGGGACGGTGGCTTTGACCAGCGCAATGGTCTGCGCGCTCAAGGGCTGCGGCATTCGGTTTCTCCTGCAAGGTTGCGCGGCAGGGATCCCGGCCGCGACTCAAAAACATGTATTCTGGATACATCTATCCTTGCCGCCAGAAACATGCAATCAGGATGCATGTTTTATCGGAGACCGCGATGCGCCTGACGCGCTATACCGATTACGCCATGCGCGTGCTGCTGTATCTGGGCCGAGAGCCCGAGCGGCTGTGTTCGATCGGCGAGATCGCACAGGCCTACGGCATCTCGCAGAACCATTTGATGAAGGTCATCAACGATCTGGTGAACGCGGGCTTCCTGGCCAGCCTGCGCGGCCGCCACGGCGGCATCCGGCTGGCGCGGCCGCCGGCCGAGATCAATATCGGCGCGCTTGTGCGCCATACCGAGGACGATTTCGACTTGGTCGGCTGCGGCAATTGCATCATCGCGCCAGCCTGCGGGCTGACTTCGGTGCTGGACGAGGCGATGGCGGGCTTCATGGCGGTTCTGGACGGCTACAGCCTGGCCGACGTGCTGGCGCGGCGGCCGGATTTCTCGTATCTGCTGAACCCGGTCGCGCCACGCGAAACGGCGCGGTCCTGACCCGGATCAGGCGCCCTCGCCGTCCCGTTCCCGAAACGCCCAGTCCTGGAAGGCCCGGGCGTTCTCGGCGAGGTCGGCGGGCGGTGGGTCGGTCGCCAGCAGATAATAGCCGTAATTCTCCAGCACGGTGACCGGCGACAGTTGCACCAGCCGGCCGGCGTCCAGATCGTCCCGGATCATCGCCAGCGGACACAGCGCCACGCCCTGCCCGGCCAGCGCGGCGGCGCGCAGCAGGTTGAAATCCTCGAAGACCGGCCCGGCCTCGCCCGGCTCGATGCCGCTGCCGACGCGCGCAAACCAAGCGTGCCAGGCGGATGTGTCGGTATCGTAAAGCAACCCCGCCGCCTTGATGCCGGCGGCCGAGGGCGGCCCCTCGCCCAAGGCGGGCAACAGCGAGGGGTTGCAGACCGGCGCGCTTTCGCCCGGCAGAAAGGCCAGCACCCGCACGCCGGGCAAAACCGGCGGGCTGTCGGCGAAGACGAAGGCGAAATGCGTGCCGCGAAAGTCGATCTCCTGCCCGTGAATGGCATAGACCACCCGCAGCGCCACATCGGGATGCGCCTGGCGAAAGCGCGAAAGCCGCGGAATCAGCCAGCAGATCGCCACCGACGGGATGGCGGCGATCACCAGCGGCTGCGCCTCGCCGGCCCGGCGCACCCGCTTGCAGGCCGCCTCGATCTCGGCCAGCGACAGGCTCAGCGTGCGCGCAAGCTCCTGCCCGCGCGGCAGGATCTCGGGCCGCGCCCCCGAGCGGTCGAACAGCGCCACGCCCAGGAATTCCTCAAGATGGCGGACCTGATGGCTGACCGCCGACTGGGTGACGAACAGCGCCTTGGCCGCCTCCTTGAAGCTTTTCAGCCGGGCGACGGCCTCGAAGGCGCGCAGGGCATTCAGCGGCAAAAGCGACATGGGATTCCTCAAACGTTTGAGATTTTCTCAAGTGAACCATGAGAAACCGTCTTTTGACAAGGGCCCGTCCCGGCCCGATCCTGCCGCCATCCGAACCCCAAAGGACGAAAGGGAGATCCCATGCAACGCGACCGGCTTCAGAGTTTCATCGGCAATGGCGAGAAGGCGGTCCCGACCTTCTCGGCCTCCGAGATGCAGCGCCGCCAGGACGGCATCCGCGCGCATATGGCGCAGGCGGGCGTCGATGCGGCGCTGTTCACCTCCTATCACAACATCAACTATTACGCCGATTTCCTCTATTGCCAGTTCGGCCGCCGCTACGGCCTGCTCATCGACCACGACAAGGCCACCACCATCAGCGCCGGTATCGACGGCGGCCAGCCATGGCGCCGCAGCTTTGGCGGAAACATCACCTATACCGACTGGCAGAAGGACAATTATTTTCATGCCATCCGCCAGATCGTCGGCAGCGCCAAACGCATCGGCATCGAGTTCGACCATGTCAGCATCGACCTGCTCGCCCTGC